>CAZWZZ010001335.1:0-1746 GCA_964638395.1 uncultured Caldilineaceae bacterium | reverse complement strand
GCCGTCTCCCGCCAGACGCCCGGTTCCCACCAGTCGCCCGCGATGATCTGGGCCGGGTTCTGGCCGCTCTCCATCGCGGCCAGCAAAATCCGGGCGGCGAAATATTCTTGCAGCAGTTGGTGGCTAAAGCGCCAACTCTCGCCATCGGTGACCAGCAGGCTGGCCGCCTCGGCCGCGGCCAGGAGATGTTGATCGACGCCGGGCGGCAGGCCATCCGGGGGCAGGGTGGTGCTTTTGGCCTGCTGCATCGCTTTGGCCAGGTCGGTCAGGGCGGCGGCCACGACTGCGTCGGCGGGGAAGGCGTGGCCCCGCTTGGCGGCGTTGCCCCGTTCGCGGGCCAGTAGCTTTTCGACGAAGCCGCCGAAGAGGGCGCTGCGGTTGGCCGGAATGTCGCCGCTCTCGGCGTAGAGGCCGGTCAGCAGAAAGCCCAGATAGGGCTTGCGGCAGAGGGGGATCAGCCGCGCTCCGCTGTGCATCGCTCGCCAGGCAGAATAACCTGTCTCCCAACTCCGAACATCTGCCTGAGCATCCCAAAATTCTTGCCTGTCCCACTCGTTCCACACCTTGAACAAGGCCTCGCTGCCGCCCATCTTGGCCCACAGGGATTTTGCTTTCCCGGCGGGCAAATACTTCTCGATAAATTCACGGATGGCCGGGAGTTCCAGATCCCGCAGGCGGACCTGCTCCAGGGGGTAGAGGCGCTGGAGATCATTTTTATAGTCGTGGCTGCGGCAGGAGACGATGAAGGCCGGCAACGGTTCCAGGTAGGCGATCACCTCGGTCATTAAATTCCGCCCGTCGGCGGCCTGGCGGGGCATCTCGTTCAGGGCGTCACACAGCAGCAGCAGCCGGCCGGCTCCGGCCAGCGCCCGCAGGTGGGGGGCCAGCGCCCCGGCCGAGCGCCACACAAACGCCTCGAAAGAGAGGGGCGCTTTCGTGGCCGGATCGATGCCTTTGAATTGGTTCAGCTTGACCAGCACGGCCAGGCGGTCGCCCTCCTCATCGTCGGCCTGCCAGCGGCGGCAGCTATCCAGCAGCAGCATCAACAGCGTCCAGGTCTTGCCGCTGCCCGGTTCGCCCAGCAGGACCCCCCGCTCCACCGTCCGCAGATGTGCCCGGACGTTGGCCACGCTCTCCCGCCGTTCTTGATCCCGGCCGGTCACCTCCGCCTCGGAGGCAGTATGGAGCGTTTCCAGCCAGCCACCCAACTCATAATCGACCAGCCCGGCGAAATGCTCGTTGGGCGGCGGGGCCAGGGTGTGCCGCTCCCCCGTCTCCCGCACGAACAGCTTTTCCAGCACATCGGCCCTGACCGCCCGGCGCAGCTCGGCGGTGTAGGTCTCGACGGCGCGGGGCAGGCTGTCGGGATCGGCCTGGGCCGCGATCTCTTGACAGAGCCGGTCGGCCGTCGCCTGCTGCTCCCCCCCGGCGTAGCGAGCCAGCCCGGTCAGCAGGCGGCACAGGTCATCCGCCTGGCCGTAGGTCCGCACGGTCTGGAGCAGGTGGACGGCAAACTGGATAGCCCCGCCGCCCCAGTCGAGATGATCGAGGGCCGGGGAATCGGGCAGGGCCAGCCGGACATTGTTTTCTCGCTGCTGTTGGGGTCCTTCGACGAAAGGTTTGATGAAATCGATCAGGTGATGATGGTGTGAATCCATTGGTTTGCCTGTTAAAGTCTATATTTACCTTCCTGGAAACGCTAACAAGAACACGGATATACAGGATGTAACGGATTTTGACTGATTA
>CAZWZZ010001334.1:0-1753 GCA_964638395.1 uncultured Caldilineaceae bacterium | reverse complement strand
GTGTTTGTTGCTGTCGCTCTGACCTGGCTTTTTCTTTATGCTGTTTCTTCAGGTGGCAGGTGGTTGATATGGTTTGGTTATACTTTGGTTGCTGTGGTGGGGCTTTACGTACATTATTTTGTAGGCTTCTTATTGTTGGCATTACACTTGTGGTGGATATTTAATTGGAAGAAGTATTGTTTGGTTCTCTGGCGACTGATTTTGTCAGATAGCCTTATTGCTGTACTTTTCTTACCGCATGTGGAACAAGCTCTAGGTCGAACAACAGATTATTTAGGTGGTGTAGCATGGCAAACCTCACCACATATTCTGTCCCCATTGACAACTATTTACTACCTATTGTTTGCTCACCGCACCCCAGTTTGGTTGTTTCCTATCAGCTTATTTTTATCATTGACCTTGCTAATTCTAATATTATGGGAAAGTCGTCGCCGGTCAGCTCCAAACCGACGGATTGAATTAGCCTTGTGGCTAAGTCTACTAACGCCCATTGCTTTCGTTCTTGTGATTTCTTGGTTGATTCGACCTATTTATTTGGAACGCTCTTTTGCAATTTCTTCCCCGGCTCTAATTTTATTATTAGCTCATGGAATAGTTGCTGCTCCTAAAGGATCACCTACACCCTATCTTGGTCTCTTATTGATTGTCCCTATTTCTGTTATTGTAATCACGAACTTAGTAACTCCCGACCCAGCCAAACCCCCCGTTCGCAAAGCGGCCCACGTCATTGAGTCTAACTTTGCCTCCGGCGATGTTAGTCTGCATCTCCAGGATGCTTCTGCTGTTCCAGCGTTGTGGTATACAACGAGTAGACCTCAATTGTTGGTCGATGTGCCGGGCGCTCTCTTTATTGGTGCTTCGACCCACCGTCTTTTTGGGGGGGATGTAGTCACCTGGCCAACTGATCTGATTGGCGCAAACCGGCTGTGGCTGACCGTGATGCCCCGTTTTGTCGGCCCTGAGCAAAAAATAGTTTTCGAGGAGATTGACGGGAGTTACCCACGCTTAAAGAGGTGGGATTGGGGAAGCGTCCAGCTTTATCTGTACGATCTGAAAGCGAGTGATCAGTGATGCGCCGCAGAAAATGGCTCACCCCCACCTCTCTGGTTATAGCGGTCTGCCTCCTCTATGTTGGAGTTACCCTCATCCTCAATCGGGGCGACCCCTTGGCCTTTGCTCTCATCGGCACGCGCTTCAGCGAAGGCGACCCGCAGGGCACAGAGGGGTATGACGGCCAATTCGCCTACCAAATCGCGCTTAATCCGGGAGGGGCTGCGCCCTACATTGATGTGCCTGCCTACCGCTACCAACGCATTCTCTACCCTTTTCTGGCCCGCTGGCTGGCTCTGGGGCAGCCGGTTTTGATTCCCTGGACGCTGATTCTGGTCAACATCATTGCCATCGGCCTGGGAACGTGGGCCACCGAACGGTTGCTGCTGGATTTCCGGGTCAGCGCCTGGTATGCGTTAGTCTACGGTTTGTATGGCGGGCAGATGTTATCCCTGCGGGCCGATTTGAACGAGCCGGTAGCCCAATGTATGGTGCAGTTAGCCATGTTAACCTGGGCACGGGAGAAACATGGCTGGACGATTGTCGCCTTCAGTCTGGCCGCCTTAGCCAAAGAAACCACGCTCATTTTTCTGGCGGCTTACATCCTGCACGCGCTTGTTCAACGACGCTGGCGTTGGGTCGTTGGGTTAGGGCTGGCCGCCTTACCATTTATAGTGTATCAACTATTTCTGTGGTCGTGGTT
>CAZWZZ010001333.1:0-1753 GCA_964638395.1 uncultured Caldilineaceae bacterium | reverse complement strand
ACACGGTAAAAATTGCGGTGCTGGCCGCCAATCTGGCGATGGGCCGGGATGAGTATGGTATGACCTGGATTGATGCCTTTCGGGAACGGCAGGCGGCGTAGTTACAAAAAGTTGAATCTTATCAAAAAATCACAACCAATAGGAGGACACGATGAGTCAAGTTTTATCAACCCTATCAACCAACGTTATCCAGGGCAAAAAGGATGACATCATCCAACTGACCCAACAGGCGCTCGACGAGGGGTTGAGCGCCCAGGAAATTCTGAACAACGGCTTGATGCCCGGTATGGATCACGTCGGCGTTGAGTTTAGGGCGGGACGGATGTTTGTGCCGGAGGTGCTGCGTTCGGCCCGGGCCATGCAAACCTCGATGGATTTGCTGAGGCCGCTGCTGGTTGAAACCGGAGCTAAAATGGCAGGCAAGATCGTGCTGGGCACCGTCAAAGGCGACTTGCACGACATCGGCAAGAATCTGGTGGGCATGATGTGTGAAGGAGCCGGTTTTGAGGTGAAAGATTTGGGCAAAGATGCGGGGCCGGATGACTTTGTCAAAGCGGTAAAGGAGTTCGAGCCGGACGTGATCGGGATGTCGGCCTTGCTGACCACCACTATGCGCTCGATGGAGCAAACCATTCGGGCCTTAGAAGAAGCGGGCTTGCGTGACAGCGTCAAAATTATGGTCGGTGGCGCGCCGGTCACGCAGGGCTTTGCCGAAAAGATTGGGGCCGACGGCTACGCTTCGAACGCCGCCTCAGCCGTTGACATGGCCAAGCAGTTTGCAAATGGCGCGTAGGAACGGGAATTAAATAAGTTCCTCAATTGCACAAATCCAGGAGATTAGAGATGGGGAGATCAAGAGATTATTAATACGAATCTCCAAATCTCCAAACTCCAATCTCCCGGTAAAATAGGGAAATAGGGAAGTTCATTAATTCTCATTCCTTAAGTTCAACCAGGTTATAAAGGAGAAATTTGTGATTCAATCATCATTTGTCGAAAATCGATCTGTCTTTTTTCGGGTCTTGAGCGACGACCAGATTTGGGAAATCAAACGGGCTGCCTTTGAAGTGTTAGAAAAAGTGGGCTGCCAGGTGTTGCACGCCGAAGCGCGGGCGATGCTAAAAAAAGCCGGGGCCATTGTTGAAGATGACCGGGTGAAAGTGCCGGAATATATTGTCCAGGAGTGCCTCCGCACCGCGCCCAAGGGCATGACCATCTACAACCGGCTGGGTGAGCGAGCCTTGGAGGTGGAAGGGCGCAAATCTTACTACGGAACCTCAACCGCCAGCCCCAACACCCGCGACATCTACACCGACGAAATTCGGGAAACCACCGTGGCCGACATTGGCCGGGGGGCGCTGGTGGGCGATGCGCTGCCCAACCTGGACTGGATTATGCCGATGGGGTCCTCTCAGGATGTGCCCGGCACTGCCGCCGATGTGTATGAATTTGAGGCGGCGGTCAGCCACACCACCAAGCCGATTGTCTTCATTGGCTACTCGCCCCGTGGGACTGAGTTGGTGTATGAAATGGCGGCGGAAGTGGCCGGCAGCCTGGACACCCTGAAGGAGCGACCTTTTCTGCTACTCTACCCGGAACCCATCTCGCCGCTGGTTTTCCCGGAGGATGTGGTGGGCCGTATGTTTGTCGCCGCCGACCTGGGGCTGCCCCAAGTGCCGGGGCCGGTTTCCCAGCCGGGCGCGACCAGTCCGGTCACGCTGGCCGGGGTGCTGGCCCAAATCATCGCCGAAGG
>CAZWZZ010001332.1:0-1755 GCA_964638395.1 uncultured Caldilineaceae bacterium | reverse complement strand
ACGATTATAGCCTCATTCCTTGGTTTTTACAAAATTAAATTTGTCGGGTGGCAAACAACTACTTTCAGTTTTTAGCATTGCGTTCACGGTGCCGACCTTTGCCAAAGTCCTGATCTTGATTTATGGCACCATCTTAGCCCCCGGCCGGCGCACGGTCACTGCGGCCTTGCGAGCGATGGGGCTGGCTGATGAAAAGAGGTTCGAGAAATATCATCGGGTCCTCAACCGAGATCGCTGGTCACCCTGGCTAGTCAGCCAAATCTTGTTGGCCTTGCTGATCCGTATCTTCGTACCCGATGAGGGTATTATGGTGATAGCCGTGGATGAACATTTAGAACGACGCTGGGGACCAAAGATCAAGTATAAGGGGATATTTCGAGACCCCATTCGCTCGACGGTCAAACGGGTCAGTTATGCCTTGGGTATCCGCTGGATCGTGTTGGCCTTAGTGGTCCAGACCCCGTGGAGCCAGCGCAGTTGGGCTTTACCTTTTCTGACCTTTCCAGCCCTATCACCCAAAACCAATCGTAAACTGAACAAACGGCATCGTACTGTGGTTGAATGGACCTGTTATTTGATTGACAAAGTCCGCCGTTGGCAGCCTGAGCGGCAGATTGCCCTGGTCGGAGATGGCACTTATGCCGCCGTCCCCTTGATCCAACGCTGCCAACGGTTCAATGTACCGGTCAAACTGGTCTCTCGTCTCCGATTGGATGCGGTCTTACACGACTGGCCCGCTCCCCAGCCCCCCAGCAAACCCGGCCCCAAACCGAAAAAGGGAGCCCGGCAACCCAACCTGGCTCACCGGCTCAATGATCCCCACACCAGGTGGACCAAACTCAGGGTGCCCTGGTATGGCGGCGAACTCAAAATGATTGAGTTTGCCACGGATTGTTGCCTCTGGTATCGCCGGGGCCTTGATCCGGTTCCCATCCGGTGGGTGTTGGTCCGCTGTCCTGAGCATAGCTTCAAGCCCACCGCTTTGTTCTGCTCTGCCCCGACCGTCAGGCCGAAACAAATTATCCTGTGGTTCATCGCTCGCTGGAACATCGAAGTCACCTTTGAAGAAGGGCGAACTTTTCTTGGCTTTGAAACCCAACGACATTGGTCGCTCCGAGCCGTGGAACGCACCACCCCCTGTCTGATGGGGTTATTCAGTTTGGTGGTGGTCATGGCCCACTCCCTCCATCCAGATACATTACCGGTACGCCAGGCCAGTTGGTATCCCAAACAGGAAGCCACCTTCAGCGATGCCTTGGCTGCCGTTCGCCGAGACTTATGGGCCAATTTTGATTACAGCAACTCAGCGAATGACCCTAACCTGCACCAAATGCCTGAGAACTTTTTGGTTGCTTTGCTTGATTTGGCCTATTATTCGGCCTGATCAGCTCTTCGATTGCTTGAATTTCGGCTGTGATGCCCAATATTCTCACCTAAATTGATCTGAACCCAACTTCGCAACTTGGTTCGGTAGCTATGAGTTTCTTAACTCACTCTCAAAATGGCCAAAGTCCAGTTATAGTTAGTATCTAATTTGACAATGTCACATTCTTATGTTGAGTCTTTTGCCCCCTATGATCCGCCTTTCCCTACCCCCCGCACGGCGATGAACTCGCCGTGCTATCGAACAGCGCCCGATAAATCGGGCTAAACCAAAACCGGATTCATCCGGTGCTGTTTGGTAGCCCGGAAAATTATTTAACGTAGTAGAGGCACAGAGACGCTGAGAAAAGAAAAATTTATAAAACTCTGCGT
>CAZWZZ010001331.1:0-1756 GCA_964638395.1 uncultured Caldilineaceae bacterium | reverse complement strand
CTTACTTCTTCTGGAACTTGTCGATGCCTTCGTCGCGCCACACTTTCAGCGTGCGCTCATCGTTGCTCTTGATCTTGACGCCGATGGCGTTGACCGGGAAATCATATTTCTTCTGAATTTCAATCCAATTTTTCTTGACGGCGGGTTCGAGTGACATGCTGTAAATCCTTTCCTGTTGTGAAATTTATCAGTCAGTGGTTGAATAAGTGCTAACCGTTTGGTTGACTGTATAATATCACACCCCCGCCGGGAACGCAGTGGGTAAACGCTGTAACTGCGCCTACAAGAAAGACCACTGTTGGATAAAACAGCAGGTATAAATTTGGGGAGCCGGCTACGTCGTTCTACGTACAGGCGGGCTACTCCAAATTAGCCAGTCCCTCACGCAGGGCATACAGGGCCGCCTGGGTGCGGTTGGCCAGATGGAGCTTGGCCAGAATGTTGCGGACGTGGGTTCGCACCGTCCACTCGCTCAATACCAGGCTGTCGGCGATCTCTTGATTCATCAACCCTTGCGCCACCAGCCGCAAAATATCGACCTCCCGCTTGGTTAGCGGCTCCTCGGTCGGCGGCAGATCAGACGGCTCATTTAATTCTCGGATCAGTTTGCGGGCAATCGTCGGGTGGAGGGAGGACTCGCCCTGGTATACATCCTGAATGGCTTCCACCAGATCATCCGGTGACGAGTCTTTGAGCAAATAGCCCAACGCTCCGGCTTTGATAGCCGGAAACACTTTGTCATCCTCAGCAAAGCTGGTCAACACCAAAATCCGGGCTTCCGGCAACTGGGCCTTAATGCCCTTAATGGCCTGTAACCCATCCTGACGGGGCATGACCATATCTAGCAAGATGACATCCGGGCGGAGGGCAATGGCCTTCTTGACCGCGTCAGCCCCATCGACCGCCTCCCCCACCAAAACCATACCCGGTTCGCTATCAATCAACGAGCGTAACCCCCGCCGCACAATGGCGTGGTCATCCGCAATTAAAATACGTATCGTTTCTGTCATCAGTTATCTCCTTTAGAAAATGCGGGCCGTTGTCGGGCGATCCGTCAACGGCAGGCTGATCTTCAACTGGGTGCCTTCCCCCTCAGCCGAGGTAATCTCCAGACTGCCCCCCAGTTTGGCCACACGCTCCCGCATCCCGACCAGGCCCATGCCTCCCTGCCGCTGCTTCGCCGTTGGCTCAAACCCCTGGCCATCATCACTGATCTCAAACAGCAGTCTCGACTCGACGGTGGCCATCTGAATGGTAACGCTCGTCGCCTCGGCGTGCTTGAGAACGTTATTTAGGGCCTCGCGGGCAATGTTGTACAAACCTTCCTCGACCACAGCCGGTAAGCCCAACTGAGGATCGACCAGCAGGCGAGTCTTGACCCCGGCCCGGGCTTCCACCGCGTCGAGCCGCTGTTGCAGGGCTGCCACCAGCCCCTCCTGTTCCAGGATGGGGGGCCGTAGCTCATAGACCAACAGGCGCATCTCCTTCATCGCCTGCTGGGCCACCTGGCCCACTTCCGCCAAGAGTTCCGCCGGGTCGTCCAGCCGGCCGGTGCGGGCCAGGCGCTGGCCGCTGCCCACCAGGAGCGTTAGACTGTAGAGCGATTGGGTAACCGAGTCGTGTAGCTCGCGGGCCAGCCTGGCCCGCTCTTCCATCACCGCGGCATGTTCGGCTAACTGGCTTAGTTGGGCATTCTCGATGGCTACCCCCAACTGCTCGGCAATCGACGATAACATATCAATTTCCACCTGGCTAA
>CAZWZZ010001330.1:0-1764 GCA_964638395.1 uncultured Caldilineaceae bacterium | reverse complement strand
CTATTACTTGTACCGCTTACAGGAGCATCCTCATGGCCCAAATTTACGGACAACCCGGCCCCGAATGGGGCGACCAGAAAGTGTATGACGTGCTATCGACCCTCCCTGATAGCTTCACCATCTATGCCCAACCCAAGTTAGTTTATAAACGCCGCCAGCCCCGCTATCCCGATTATGTTATCGTTGACTCGGAGATGGGCAAGGGGGTCATTGTGGTGGAGGTCAAGGATTGGGTACAGATCGAGGAGTATAATCGCACCTCGGCTTTTGTTCGCCGCCGCGATGGGAGTGTGGCCGAACAGTCCAGCCCGGTTGAGCAGGCCCGCAACGCCGCCCACCTTCTGGAGAATATGCTCAAAGCCGACAAAAGTTTGATTAGTTTCGGCGGTAAGTTAGGCTTTCCCTACACATATGTCGGGGTCTTGCCCCACCAACCGGCGGTGGTCATTCAACACCTGGAGCAGGAGTGGGGCATCGGTCACGTGTGGGGCAAAGAGGATTTGCAACCGGGCAAAATCCTGAAAAAGCTCAAGCAGGTTCCGGTTCCTTTTACGTGTCAAATATTTGAACGCGAAACCCGCATTATCTGTGCCCTGATAAAGCCGGAGAACAAACGAATCGATGCTGTGACCGGCCAATTCAAGGGGGTTATTGATCGGGAGCAGGAGCGTCTTGCCAGAGAGCCACTGAAACGCCCGGACAAAAAGAAGCCGCCGGTCGAACAACCGCTGCCGGAAATGTTCGAGACTGCGCCCGCTGCCGCCCCGACTATCCCCGAAGAGGTGACCAACCTGGAGGCAGACCTCAATGTACGCCTGGTCCGAGGCTTTGCCGGAACCGGTAAAACAGACGTTTTGGTTCTGCGGGCCACTCATCTCCACGAGCAGCACCCCGACCTGAACATCCTGGTGACGACTTTCAACGATCCGGTCTATCAAAACCGGCTGTTGCCGGAGCTAAAACATCTTCAACCGAACGTGGATGTCATCAAGTTTACCAGTTTGTGTACGCCCATCTATCGCCAAAAATATCGCTGGCAGGAGCCGCAACGGACGATAGGCGTCGTGGCTAATCTGGCCCAAGATCATCCACTGATTGATGAGTTCGGGCGGGATTTTCTGGCCGAGGAGTTCGACTGGATGAAGGAGACCCAACGCACGACGCGCAAAGCCTACACCATGCGAATTCGGGAAGGGCGGGGCGGTCCTCAAGGACAGACCCTCAACCGCCAGGCCAAAGAGAAGGTGTTCGATCTGTTTGAGCTTTACCAGGCCAAATTACAACAGTTGGGGGCGCACGATTGGATAGATATTTATGAGAAAACGGCGGAATGTCTGGCACAGGGCATCGAACCGGCCAAGAAATATGATGTCATTTTGATTGACGAGGCCCAACATTTTGCTCCGACCTGGGTCAAGATCATCAAAAAGTTTCTGACGCCGGAGGGCACCCTCTTTTTATGTGACGATCCCTCCCAGAGCGTCTATCGCTACTATAGCTGGCGGCAAAAGGGGGTGAACGTCGTGGGCCGGACCCGTTGGCTGCGCGTGCCCTATCGCAATACGCGCCAAATTTTCGAGGCGGCCTATGCCCTGATTGGGGATGATCCCCTGGCCCAGAAGCTCCTGGCCGAAGGCAACGAATCCGCCCAGCCCGACCTGAGCCACGCGCTCCTGCGAGATGGTCCCCGCCCGCAGGTTCACCATTTCTCGTCGGTCCAGGCGGAGCGAGAATTCATCGCCGCCCAAATCAGGGGTCTGATCG
>CAZWZZ010001329.1:0-1764 GCA_964638395.1 uncultured Caldilineaceae bacterium | reverse complement strand
TTGGTCAGACCAGCGTCCGGCCCGTTCGTCGCTACTGGCGGGGGTGGCCTGGGTGCAGTGGGTGCAGCCGATGCTACCATAGCCCCGGTCGTGCAGGGGGTTGTAAGGCACGTTGTTAGCCAGAAGATAGGTCCATACCTGTGATCTTGTCCAGGTAGCCAACGGGTTGAGTTTGACCAAGTCGTAGCTGTCATCCCAGGCCATGAGGGGCAGAGTGGCCCGCGTCGGCGATTGGTCGCGGCGGAGACCGGTCATCCAGGCCGAGAAGCCGGTCAGGGCTTGGCGGAGGGGGACCACTTTGCGGAGGTGGCAGCAGTGGTCGGGGTTACTTTGCCACAGGGCGGGGCCGTGCCGCTCGGCCTGGGTCGCCGGGGTTAGGGTCGATTTGCGGATTTCCAACTGGATAGGATAACGACGCTGGACTTGCTCTCGCAGGGCGTAGGTCTCCTCGAACAGAAAATCGGTGTCGAGGGTGATGACTTTGAGGCCGGGGCTTAATTTAGCCAGATGATCCAACAGCACCATCCCCCCCGGCCCAAAGCTGGTCACCTGCACCAGCTTGTCGCCAAAGGTGGTCAGACTCCAGGTCAGCAAATCTTCCAGAAGACGATCCTCAAAGCAGCGGTTCAGGCCGGCGAAATCGGTCGTGGCCTGAATCGGTTCCGGCGTGAAGCCGAGTTCTTCGAATGTATCTATTGTATCCATCAGCATAATGCCTCTCCTCGGTCAGTTCGAAATTTGGACAAAAAAAGACCCACACACAGTCGTCGATGACCGGCGTTCCAAAAGCGCAGTTCATTTATCAGGGCAAGTCCTGATCGTGAAAGCGCGGGAACTCCTATCTCCGCCCGTGTGTAGGCCCGATACCTGTCGTTCGCCTCGTTACAAACTAAAGCAATCGGTGAGATAGGCAGCCCCGCCCAAGACAGTTACACAGCACCATCATTTACCTCGCAACAAAAAAGCCCTTCGCGGCATCGAAGGGCTTGGTTCGCAACAGTTTATTCGGTCAAGTCGTTATGACGCCGAGTTACCCCTCGAGGCCACCAGGCAGGCAGCAACATACCAGACAACAGCCGTTGCCGGCGCAAGCTATGTTCATCTCAACTCGATTGGGGACCCGATCACGATAATCGGCGGTCATAGTAACTTTTCCTTAAGGTTTATCTGGCCTCGGATTATAGAAGAAACTGGGAGGATGTCAAATTGTTATTTTCGCTTCGGCAAACATTGCCGTTGCAAAATTGCCCCGTCGGTGGTAAATTTACAAGCTGATTCTTTCTCGAAAATAAAAATAAAAGAATGGAAGGTTGGAAAGATGGAGGGTCGGGACACATGCTCCCATCCTTCCATCCTTCCAATCTTCCGAACTTACCAAGCACATAACCGGGGAGACTACGTTCAGCCATCAAGTCAGCGCCACCCGGAACAAAGACATACTATGACCCAAAAAAATCTCATCATTCGCGGGGCACGCGAACACAACCTAAAAAATGTGACGGTCGAAATCCCTCGGGATCAACTGGTGGTCATCACCGGATTGTCGGGTAGCGGCAAGAGTAGCCTGGCTTTCGACACGATTTATGCCGAGGGGCAGCGGCGGTACGTCGAGAGCCTGTCGGCTTACGCCCGCCAATTTCTGGGGCAGATGGACAAGCCGGACGTGGATCAGATCGAGGGGCTGAGTCCGGCTATCTCCATCGACCAGAAGGGGGCCAGCCACAACCCCCGCTCGACGGTGGGAACCGTGACCGAGATTTATGA
>CAZWZZ010001328.1:0-1765 GCA_964638395.1 uncultured Caldilineaceae bacterium | reverse complement strand
TCTTAATTCGCTGTGCTGTTGTTGTTCAAGATGTACTTGACTCCTGCACTTGCTCCGACACACTCAACGATTGTACTGTACCCGTCGTCCCAGAATCAAGCTAACTATCAGTTCGATCAGGATAATGAAAATGATGAAGACGACATTCACAGCAATGGTCATCAAAAAGGCCGATAGCAGAGCAGCCAGAATGGTTAGGCTGAAGCGTTGCACATCGGGCGAAACGGTCGGGGTCAGGCCGGAACCAACTACCAACATCAGACCCAGCGTCAGATACAGGAGGACGCTCCACCACGACTCCCGGTCGGAGGCGCTGGGCAGCATGGCGTTGGAGATAGCGAAAATGAGATACAGCCACAGCCACACATCCGGCACGGCCAGGGTATCCAGAATGGCCTGTCCCATCAGGGTCAGGTCGCCGCTGCTGAAGGCCCGGCCCACGCGGGCCAGGCCCAGCCAGCCCTGGCCAATCCATAACACGACCAGGCTGCCGAAGATCAATGGGGCCAGCCCGATCAGGCTGTGGCGGAACGGGTCGGCCACCTCGACCTGAACCGACCCCATCTGCAACTCCCCCCGCCGCTTGACCGTGGGCCACAGAGAAAAGCGGCTCGTTTTCACGCCCAATATTTGGGCCGTCACCCAATGGCTGATTTCGTGTAGCAGCGTGCCTGGCAAAAACAGGGTCCAGAAGAGCCAGACCGCCACCGCTTGGCTGCCGGTCAACAAAAAAGCTACCCCCTGGATATGGGTGGTGATCCACCGATTCAGGGGGTAGAGTAAGGCAAAAGAAATAATCAGCCAGAAGAGAATAGACCAGCCGGACATTTACCCCTTGGGAATAGCACCTTTAACCAGCGGTACGAAATTTTCCGCCGTCAGGCTGGCCCCGCCGACCAACGCGCCGTCGATGTCCGGTTGGGCCATAATGGCATCGACATTAGCCGGCTTGACGCTGCCGCCATATTGGATACGGATTTTCTGGGCCGTTTCCTCGCCGTACAGCTCGGCCAGAACGCCCCGGATGCTGACGTTGATGATGCTGTTGGCATCGGCCGGCTGGGCAGTTTTGCCGGTGCCGATGGCCCAAATCGGCTCATAGGCGACCACCACCTGGACCGCTTGCTCGGCGGAGAGGCCGTCAAAGGCGGCCCGCACCTGGCCCCCGACGAAGGAGTTGGTCTCGCCGGCCTCGTTCTGGGCCAAATTTTCACCGACACAGACGATAGGACCGATATGATGGGCCAGAGCCGACTTGATCTTTTTGTTGACCCCCTCATCCGTCTCCGCAAAATATTCCCGCCGCTCCGAGTGGCCGATGATGACATATTCACACCAGCCCTTCAACATCAGCGGGGATACCTCGCCGGTAAATGCACCCTGATCTTCCCAGTGCATATTCTGGGCACCCGTGCCGATTTTAGTGTCGGTCAACACATCTTCCACCGCAGCCAGGGCGGTAAAGGGGGGACACAGCACCACCTCCACCTCGTCGATGTCATTCACGGCTTCCCGAATGTCACGGGCCAGGGTGACGGCCTCGGCAATATTTTTGTGCATTTTCCAGTTGCCTGCAATAATGGGCTTTCTCATTGTCTCCCTAATCTCCTTATTTTATTCTATTCTATTCTGATAAAGTTGATAAAGCATCCCTATATTACCACACTTTCGGAGTGATGTACAAAACAGTGCGATTCCACGAAGTGAGGTAAAGTCAGTGATAAAGCGTTAGATGAATACGCAGAGGGCCGATCAGTCTCAATGC
>CAZWZZ010001327.1:0-1766 GCA_964638395.1 uncultured Caldilineaceae bacterium | reverse complement strand
GGGGGGCTGGGGGGCTTTTCAGGATCAAATTATGGTATGTAACATTGTCGAGTCAGATCCTATACAAGAGGCTCAAACGGCCCAGCGGCCCACATTCCTCAGAATGACCTCCGGCTTGTCGAAAACATCCCGCAAAATTTGGTGATAGTAACACTCCTCGGCGGAGCGCAGCCGGTCCTGCGGGAAGCGGGCGGCGTAAGCCTCGGCGTCGATGTCCTGCGTGGCCTCTTTGATCAGGCTATCCAGCAGATCGACCGTGCCGCTGCCCTCGTCGAACTGGGACTTGTCCCGCCAGACGATGTCGGAGGGCAGCAGATCCTCGACCGCTTTCCGCAAAATCCACTTCTCGACCGGTCGTCCGGCGTTGGTGCGGAGCAGCTTTAGCTCAGCCGGGATGGTCTGGGCGGTTTCGATGACGGTGGTATCCAGGAACGGTACCCGCCCTTCGAGACCGTGGGCCATCGTCAGCCGGTCCACCCGCTGCAGGTTGATGTTATGCAGGCTGGCCACCGAGCGGTGTAACTCCTGGTGCAGGGCGTCGGCATCTTCAATATCCTTGTAGTAGGTGTAGCCGGCGAACAGTTCATCCGCGCCCTCGCCGGTCAGGATGACCTTGACGTGATCGGCGGCCAGGCGGGAGCAGAAGTAGCAGGGGATGGCGCTGCGGACCAAATCCTGGTCGAACGACTCCAGATGGTAGATGACCTCCGGCAGCTTGGCCATGACCTCCTCGGCGGTGTAGAGATATTCGTGATGGATCGAGCCGATGTGTTGGGAGACGTGGCGGGCGGCCAAAATATCGGGCGAGCCGTCGATGCCCACGGAGAAGGTGTGTAGCTCATCCATATGCTGCCGGGCCATGGCCGCGATGATGCTGCTGTCCAGCCCGCCCGACAAAAAGGCCCCCAGCGGCACGTCGCTCATCAGCCGCTTGGCCACCGCGGCTTCCAGCGTCCGGCGCACGTTGCGGATGTGGGACTCGGTCGGCAATTGGCGGGGGATGTTGTTCGGGACGGTGTAGTAGGGCTGAAAACCGAGCGCGGAATGGTAGAAGGTTCCGGGCGGAAATTCATGCACATCTTCCACCCAATCGGCGATGGCTTTCAGCTCCGAAGCGAAGTAGAAGGGCGCACCATCGCCATTTTCCGGCCCCAGACCGTAATAGAGCGGCTTGATGCCAATCGGGTCGCGGGCCAGGAACAGTTGATCCTGTTCGGCCACGGCAAAGGCGAACATGCCGTCCAACTGCCGGGCCGTGGCTAACCCCTGCTCCTCAAAAAGGTGGAGAATCGTTTCGCTGTCGCTGGTCGTGGCGAAATTATGCTCGTCGGTCAACTGTTGGCGCAGCCCGACGTGGTTGTAAATCTCGCCGTTGGCCACGATCACCTTCGAGCCATCCTCATTGACAATCGGCTGTTGTCCGCCGACCGGGTCCATAATCGACAGCCGGACGTGGCCCAGCACCCCTTTATCTAACTGCACGTGAACGCCCGACCCATCGGGACCACGATGTTTTTGCTTACCCATCATATCCTGCACCAGCGGCGCTGTCGTCTCTTTCCAAACACCGGCTATACCACACATAAAAAATTGCCTCCTATTGTCTGTTTATGGTCAAATGTGTTGATAGAGTACCTCTATCTTGCTACCGGCCGAAATGAGCCTACCCCGATTTCGGCAGCAGCAAACAGCCGGATACCCTACCACACTTTCTTTAGTTTGCAAGTTTATTGTTAATATTCTGTTGGAATCGGTTGGATTGGGGA
>CAZWZZ010001326.1:0-1769 GCA_964638395.1 uncultured Caldilineaceae bacterium | reverse complement strand
CACGTCCGCACCATTTTCGATCTGGACAACGGCCACCAATTGCGCTTCAAAGATATGCGTAAATTTGGGCGGGTTTATCTGGTGGCTGACCCGGAAACGGTGGTCGGCAAGCTGGGGCCGGAGCCGCTGGCGGATGATTTCACCGTGAATGATTTCAAGGCCCTTTTCCAACGGCGCACGGGGCGGCTGAAGTCGTTGTTGCTCAATCAAGAATTTATCGCCGGGATTGGCAACATCTATGCTGATGAAAGCTGTTTCCTGGCCCGGATCAATCCCTATCGCCGGGCCGACTCGCTGTCGGTCGCCGAACTGGAACGATTGTACGGGGCCATTCGGACGACGCTCAAGGCCGGGATTACCCACAAAGGGGCCAGCCTGGATCAGATTTACCGGGGGGGGCAGTTTCAAAACCATTTTCAAGTGTATGGCCGCACCGGGCAAGCCTGCTACCAGTGTGGCACCACAATTGTCCGCACCGTCATCGGTGGACGCTCCACCCATTTTTGTAAGCAGTGCCAGCAATAATAAATCAGCTACGCTTTGAAATATGAATTAAGGAGAAACTTATGTCGCCAAAACAGATGACCCAACTGGGTCTGATTATCGGGGCTGTCTCGATCATCGGCATCCTGCCCACAATTCTGCTCTCAGGGTTCGATTTGGGCATTTTCGTCTGGTGGCCGGCCTGGGGCGTGATCGCCGCGCTGGGGCTATTCGTCGCCGCTTACCTGCGCGGGGCTTATTTGAGCGCCCAACATCGGGTGGAGATGGTGGATCTGTTGAATGATTGTTACAACGGGGTGGAAGAACGGTAACGTTTGCCCTTCACGTAAAGTGGCGCAGGTAGACAGAAATCGCCTCCATTTCGAAGCCGAATTGGAGCTTGTCTTTGGTGTGCCACTCATAAATCTCGGCCGGGGTCAACCAGACGGTATCGCGAATTTCCGCCACTTGCAGCGGCCCAATCGGGCTGAGGGGCCGGGCGGCAAAAATATGGTAATCCATACCGGTTCGGCTATAAAAAACCCCTAACGCTCCCAAAACTTCGACCTCGACGGATAACTCCTCCGCCAGCTCCCGGTGAAGGGCCTCGATAGGGTCGGTTTCGTGGGGATCGAGCCGACCGCCGGGGAACGTCCATTTGTCGAACATCGCCGGATTTTCAAAGGTGTGATGGATGAGGAGAATTTCCTGTTCCCGGGTTAAGAGCGCTCGAACAGCATATGGTTTTTGGGCTTCGTCTCTTGATGCATCAACGCCAGACATGGTTAAAGCGACCTAGTCATTTTGATAAGCCCATAAAATAGCGCAATCTGGCAAAAAAGCAACTTTGTCAGATTGCGCTGTCACTAGAAAAAGTAAGCCCCGGTTTGAGCAAACCGGGGCTGTTGGTGTAGAATGGTGAAACCGACACAGTTTTAGTCGGACTGAGGGGGCTGGCCTGATCGACCGAGCCGTTTTTCCAGCGCAATCAGATGTTGGATAATATGGCCGATTGCCTGCTCAACGGTCAGGTCGCCCCGTTGCCACATACTCAACAACAGTTTTAGGGAGTAGGTTCCCACGGTGGTTGTCCGCCTTTCTGAATAAGATGGACAATAAAAAAAAACGGCCACCCCCACTGACGTCAGTACAGAAGCGACCGCTCAGTTTGTCCCATCCAGAAAGATCGGTACAATAAGCATTAGCCTCTCAGACTGTTGTCCCAGTTTGAGGGGTCAGCCGCCTTGCGGGTGTTGGTAGCACCCGGAGGCGGCGCGTTTTTTTAT
>CAZWZZ010001325.1:0-1769 GCA_964638395.1 uncultured Caldilineaceae bacterium | reverse complement strand
GACCCCAAAATCGGCAACCGCATGATTAACGCCCGGGGCGAAACGCTGGGCGAGAAACGTTCCTTCAAAGCGCCCTACAAACGCCGCCGCTGTCTGGTCATCAGCGATGGCTTCTACGAATGGCGCAAAAACCCCGGCAGCAAACAGAAAACACCGCTCTACATCAAACTACGGGAGGATGACCTGTTTGCCTTCGCCGGGCTGTGGGAGTCCTGGAGCAACCCTGACGGCGACACCGTTCTCTCCTGCACCATCATCACCACCGAGCCGAATGAGTTGGTGGCCGACATCCACAACCGGATGCCGGTTATTCTGCCGCCGGAGGCTTACGACCGCTGGCTCGACCCCGCCGAGCGGCAGCCGGCTGAGCTACAGGATTTGCTCACGCCCTACCCCGCCGAGGCTATGACCGCCTACGAGGTTTCGACGGTGGTCAACAATCCCCGTAACGACTCACCGCAATGTGTGGAGCCGGTGCAGCGGCTCCTTTAAAACTTGCTTTCCCGAACGTTTGTTCGTATAATTTCCCGTATGGACATTCAGCAAAAAGTCGAACTCCTCGGCCAGGCGGCGGCGCTCGATTGTGAGGGACCACCCCGCTTGAGCCGGGACGAGCATAAAGCCCAATTCATCGACCGCAGCCGGGTACAGGTCGTGCATCCGCAGCGGGGCAAAATCCCGATTATGCGGACGATGCAGACCAGCGCCTGCGAGAAAAATTGCCACTACTGCCCCTTTCAGGCCGGGCGGGATTACCGGCGCGTCGCTTTCCAGCCGACCGAGTTGGCCTCAGCGTTCGATCAGATGCAGCGTAAAAAGCTGGTCGATGGCCTCTTCCTCAGCAGCGGCATCATCGGCGGCGGGGTCAAAGCGATGGAGCCGATGCTGGATACCGTGGAGATCATCCGCCGCACTTATGAATACCGGGGCTACATCCACCTCAAAATTATGCCGGGCGCAGAAACCGCCCAGATCGAACGAGCGGCCCGGCTGGCGGATCGGTTGTCGATTAATCTGGAAGGGGCCAACCCGGAACGTTTGCCCCGCTTGGCCCCCAAGAAAGATTTTTTGCAAGAGTTGCTGCCGCCGCTCTATTGGCTGCGCCGCAATCAATCGCGGCTGGAGCCGTGGGTCAAGCGGCCCAGCCTGACCACCCAATTCGTCGTCGGCCCGGCCGGGGAAAGTGACCGGGAGTTGTTGACCACCAGCCACACCCTCTACACCGAAGCCAACCTGTCGCGGGCTTACTACTCCGCCTTCAACCCCATCCGGGGAACCCGCTTCGAGCATCTGCCCCGGACTGCGGCGCGGCGAGAGCAACGGCTCTACCAGGCCGATTGGCTGCTGCGCTTCTACGACTTTGCCCTGGCCGACCTGCCCTTCGACGGGCAGGGTAATCTACCTTTGGAACAGGACCCCAAACGCCTCTGGGCCGAGACCCATCTTCGGGAGCGCCCCGTCGAGATCAACCAGGCGGATCGGGCCGACCTGCTGCGCGTGCCCGGCATCGGTCCCAAAACGGCGGAGGCCATCCTGACGGCCCGCCGCATCGGTCGCCTGACCGACTGGCAAGCCCTGACCCATCTCGGCGTCCAAACGAAACGGGCCGCCCCCTTCATCTTGCTGAATGGGCGACAACCTAGCTATCAATTGCCACTAGCCGGGCTATAGCACGGAATGTTGGAAGCGTGGAAGAATGGAAGAATGGAAGAATGGTTATCAGACGAATGTCCAACCTTCCAAACTTCCAAACTTCCAGCCGATCTAAA
>CAZWZZ010001324.1:0-1775 GCA_964638395.1 uncultured Caldilineaceae bacterium | reverse complement strand
CGCATACCTACGTACACCTCGAAGGTGTCGCTCAGGCCGTTCGCCCGGAGAATGACCGGAACCGGCACGCCGTAACGGTCGGCAATAAGAAAAATATCCTCGCCATACTCAACGACGTGAATGACATGACGGCCCTCTTGCGCGGGAGGGGCCGCCATTGCCGGACGACTGCTGCCGACCCACACCATTCCGACCAACATCAATAGAACCAGCCAACGCACTTTGACCATGTTGATCTCCTTACAGCCACTCGTCAAACAAAAACCCGGCTTTCATAGGTAAGAGGCGGTAAGAGACACAATGACCAGAAAACCGGGTTTGAGAAGGTCTAACTAAATTCTTAATATTTTATACGGCAATCAATTCGCTCCCCGCTGTTTGGATCGACGCAGATATCCAACTTGGGGAACTCCATCTTCAAAGCCATATCGTGCTTCTCGAGGTGGGTGTAAAAGGTCACATCCACCGTTTCATACGGTTCGATAGGGCCGGGGAAGTGGTAATCACTACCCGGATTATATTTCTTGCTCTCTTCATCTTTATGGGGCATGTCATACTCGTTGTAGCGATGAACACAAGCATACCGTTTGGCCCCGCTTTTCAGATGAAAGACGGCCGAAGCCCAATCTTTGGGGATGACGTGTTTTGACTTGTTGGTGACCAGCACTTCAACCGTCAGCCGCTTGACCGGCTCGCCATCGTCATACCAGTTGGCGTGACAATCATCCAGCCCATATTCAGGGCGGCCCCAATATTCATAAGCCACGTTTCGGCCGAGCCGGAGATGAACTTTGGGTTTGCTAGGTTGCTGCGGTTTAGCTTCCGGGCGTGGGCCTTGAGAGGGCTTTTTGTCTGCTCGGGGGGGAGTCGGCTTGCTCTGGTGTGGTGGCTCAGGATTATAGGCCGGGCCGGAGTAAGGGGCTGTATCGTGACCGTAAGCAGCCGGCTGGGGCTGGTAACCGGGGATGGCAATCTGCTGACCGGGCTGGATGATGGAGGCATTGCTCATATTGTTAGCCCGCACCACATCCCACATATTGACGCCGTAACGCTCACAAATACCGCTCAGGCTCTCGCCCTGGCTGACCGTATGGTGGTAGTAAGACGCAGGCATCGCCCCCTGGCTGTTATTCCTGGGAGTAGTGGGCTGCATCTGACCGCTATGCCCGGAGGAGACACACAACCGCTGCCCGGCATAAACAAAATCTTGGTTGTGGAGATTGTTTTGCCGCATCAGAGCTTGCACGCTCGTCCCGTATTGCCAGGCTATCGACGACAGAGTCTCACCGCTGCGGACGACATGATAGTTGGCACAGCCGGTGTTGTAGTAGCCACTACCGCTGTTATGTTGATTCCCTAAATTGGGGATACTCAACGCTTGCCCGACATAAATCATATCAGGATTGAGGATACCATTTTGCCGCATAATCGACTCCGAGGTAACCCCAAAGCGGGCAGCGATGCTTTCCAGAGTGTCACCCTGAACAACGTAATAGGTTTGGTTACCTGTTTGGGCCAGGGCAGCCTGGGTGGTAAAAATCACCAACCCTACGGCCAAGATGAAAACAGCCAGATACTTTCTCATATTCACCTCCGATCCCCAACATTTAGGGGTTTACCAGTAGCAAACTACAATATATAGATTACTATCGTCGTATAGTACTAAACATAATACTCTAATTGCAAGAATATGTCAAGTTGACTTTTCAAGGAGGGTGCATCCCAGAATTTAGGCGAGATTTCAGGAGGAAGCATCCCGAGTAGCCGAAGCCAGG
>CAZWZZ010001323.1:0-1777 GCA_964638395.1 uncultured Caldilineaceae bacterium | reverse complement strand
GCGGCATTGCCGGAGGTGCAGCAGACATCCGACTCGGCCTTGACATCGGCATAGGTGTTGATGTAGGTCACTACCGGCACGCCCGGATATTTCGCCTTGAGTTGGCGCACATCCTCGGCGGTGATGCTGGCCGCCAGCGAGCAGCCCGCCTTTTCCGCCGGGAGTAGCACCGTTTTGTCGGGGCTTAAGATTTTGGCGGTTTCGGCCATAAATTCCACCCCGCAAAAGACGATAATATCCTTATCCGTCTGGGCCGCCTGGCGGCTCAGGGCCAGCGAGTCGCCGGTAAAATCGGGGATGGAGTGGAACAGGGCCGGTTCCATATAGTTGTGGCCCAGGATGACGGCATTTTTCTCCCGCTTGAGCTGGTTGATTTCGTAGGCCAGCTCGGCCTTGTAGCTCAACTCGAACTCAGGCACGACATCGCTGAGCTTTTGCTTCAAATCTTCATAGACTGCTGTGATTGTCATTGTAAATTCTCCAAAATTTCAACAATTGAGTAGTAGGCTAACATCCAGCGCCCGCACCGAGTGGGTCAACATCCCAATCGAGATGTAATCGACGCCGGTGGCGGCAATGGCGGCGATACTCTCCGGGCTGACGTTGCCGGAGGCTTCCAGCGGCACGCGCCCCCCGGCCAGGCGGACGGCTTCTCGCATCTGGGCCGGGGTCATATTGTCCAGCATAATGCGATCCACGGCCAACGCCAACGCCTCCTCTAACTCCTCCAGATTTTTGACTTCGACCTCGATGGCCAGCTTGCCAGAATTGTTGGCCCGGACGCCGCTCACGGCCTGCCGAATACCGCCCGCCGCCGTGATGTGATTTTCCTTGATGAGAACCATATCGAACAGACCAAACCGATGGTTCTGGCCCCCGCCCAACCGCACGGCCCATTTGTCGAGAACCCGCAGGCCGGGCACTGTTTTGCGGGTATCCAAAATGACGGCGGGATGATCCGCGATGGCCTCCACGAAGCGGCGGGTCAGGGTGGCGATGCCGGACATTCGCTGCAAAAAGTTGAGGGCCACCCGCTCGCCGCTGAGCAGGGCCACGCCCGGCCCCTCGATGGTGGCGATCACCTGCCCGGCGGTGACGGCCTGGCCATCCTCAACCTGGGGCGTGAGGTGAACCCGCCGGTCGAGTTGGGCAAAGGTGCGCTCCACCACGGCCAGCCCGGCCACCACCCCGCTCTCCTTGGCCACAAAGCGCCCCACAAACAGCGCCGCCGGCGGCACCGTCCCCCGCGAGGTGACATCCCCCGGGCCGATGTCCTCCGCCAGCGCCCGCCGGATGATGGGGTCGATTTCCGTTTTGATACCGTCGTTTTCTAAAGTCAAGGTTGGTTCCAACGTCGTTTCCTTAATATTTACGCGGGATGGTTCACAAATAGGTTGACACTTTCTTACCCGCCGGATTGAACAACGTCACCCCGTAAAACGAAAAACGTGAAACGTAAGCGGTTATTTTGTCAAAATCATTACGTTTTGCGCTTTACGTTTTACGACGTTGTCAACCAAATTTCTTGGGGATATGAACCATCCCATTTACGCAATACATTTTACGGTGACAAGGAAATCCCATTGAGCCAAAACAGTTACTTCTGTCTTGCCAGGTGTCTTGTCACCTATCTTTAAAAATTTCTCTCTCCGTGTGGAGAGACGAGCAACGTTAAGATTGTACGGAAAAATACTGTCTTGTCAACTATCTTGTCAAAAAATGAGCAGTTCTCAATATGGGGCACAAGACCCTAAAGGTTTCCATAGATCAGGCACAA
>CAZWZZ010001322.1:0-1779 GCA_964638395.1 uncultured Caldilineaceae bacterium | reverse complement strand
ATATAATTTTGTCGATCACTATTTTTTGGTCACTCATCAGATTAGCCCTCCATTTCCTTTCAGTATTGCCCAATCGTCATCTAACTTGACACTTCTATTTTAACAGAGTTAAAGCCAGAAAGGTTGTTATTTGTTGGGCAAACAACTGGTAAAAAGAGGGCAAAGGGGAGATAGAGACCCCTACGGCTCGAATTCAACCGGGATAGTCTCGCCGTTGAAGGTGACCGTGTCACCGTCCCGGAGCTTTTTTTTGCGGCGGGTCTCGACAAGGCCGTTGACCAACACCTCGCCGCCCTGGATAACCAGCTTGGCCTGGCCGCCGGTGCCGACCATGCCCTGTAACTTCATAAAATGATCCAGTTGAATGACTGCTTCGTTTTTATCCATGATGTTGCTCCGATCAAAAAGCCCCGGCGATTTTTCAAACTGCCGGGGCTAATGTGACATTGTCGAATTACTTACCGTTCCGGGACACTTCGACCTCTAACCCATCCTCCTCCGCGTCGCTCTCCGGCTCTAGTTGCTGCTCAGCGTGGGGGCCTGTGCCATTGCCGTTGTGGCTATGTATCTCCGGCTCTTCCTTTTCCTTTTCCTTTTCTTTGGGCGGTTTGTCCCCCGGGTACACATCCGACCCATTCTCGTGTCTGACCACGTTTTCGATCTGGCGGGAGGTACGGATACCCCACGACCGAATCTTGGCCCAGCGATAGAACATCCAGCGCAAAGCTCGATACCACCATTGGCGCGGCTTGTAAGGCATCGGTATGCCCCACTCAACGACGCTGGCTCCCCAGGTCAACCCACCGCCAAAGCCAATCATGACCAACTTATCGTGGGTCTGCACCCGGCCTTGCTCAATAGCCTCACATAGGGCGATGGGGATCGAAGCGGCCGAGGTGTTGCCATACTTTTCGAGGTTGGTAAATATCTTGTCCTCGCTAAGTTTAAGCGATTTGCTGGCGCTTTGGATAATCCGAATATTAGCCTGGTGGGGAATCAAAAGATCAATTTCGTCCAAATTGATGCCGGCCTTTTCACAAGCTTGCTTAGTCACCCGACCTATAACCCGGGTGGCGAAACGGTACACTTCCCGGCCATTCATATGCATGTAATGCAGGCCCTCATCGAGGGTCTCTGGAGAGGCCGGATATTTACTGCCGCCGCCCAGAATGCCCAGATGCTCTGCGCCGGAGCCGTCGGAGCCGAGGACGGTGGCCAGCACGCCGCCGGGGATTTCGTTGCCCTGTAACACCAGCGCCCCGGCACCATCCCCAAAGAGCGGATACGTACCCCGATCATCCTTATTTAAAAAGCGGGACACAGTTTCAGACCCAATGACCACAGCGACCCTGGCCAAGCCGGATTGAACCGCTGCCGCGCCCATCGACAGGGCATAGACAAAGCCGGAGCAGGCCGCGCTCAAATCGTAAGCCCCGGCGTGGGTGGCCCCGATAGCGTCCTGCACCAGGCAAGCCGTCGAGGGAAAAATATGTTCCGGTGAGAGGGTGGCCACAATAATCAAATCGACGGCGGTCGGCGAAATCCGCGCCCGATCCAGAGCGACCTGGGCGGCGGTAATGGCCATGCTGGCCGTCGTCTCTTGCGTTCCGGCGTGGCGTCGCTCGGCGATGCCGGTGCGGGACCGAATCCAATCATCCGTGGTATCCATAAGTTCAGCAATATCGTCGTTGGTCACCACCGTTTCGGGGATATACTTGCCCCAGCCGACAATGTGTGCGTAGGTTGTCACTCAGTCTCTCCTTGCTGACGTTCGTTTAA
>CAZWZZ010001321.1:0-1781 GCA_964638395.1 uncultured Caldilineaceae bacterium | reverse complement strand
GGGCAGATTTCTCGCTCCTTTGTCGCTCGAAATGACATGCCTGAGCAGTTACGAATTTTTTATCCTGTAAATCTTGTAAATCTTGTCGAAAAATTTGTCAAATTCAGGGGGGATACGCTATCAAGTTATGACCACCATTATCAACGTCGAAAACTTAACCAAACGGTACAAGAACAGCGAGCGCAAAGCCGTGGACGGCATCTCCTTCGAGGTGGCGGCGGGGGAACTGTTTGCCCTGCTAGGGCCGAATGGGGCCGGGAAAACGACGACCATCTCCATTTTGACGACGATGCTGCTGCCCACGACCGGCACGGCCCACATTGCCGGGCACGACGTGGCCCAGGACCCCGCCGCAGTGCGCCAAAATGTGGGCATCATCTTCCAGAAGCCGAGCCTCGATTTGAACCTGACCGCTGAGGAGAATGTCCGCTTTCACGCCATTCTGTACGGTCTCTATCCCTTCCGACCCACCTTTGGATTGATGCCCGCCGCCTACCGCCACCAGGTCCACGAGTTGGCCGAAATCCTGGGCATCGCCGAGGATATTTTCAGGCCGATCAAAACCTTTTCCGGGGGTATGAAGCGCAAGCTGGAAATTTTGCGGAGCTTGATGCACAACCCCCGCGTCCTGTTTCTGGATGAGCCGACCGTCGGTCTCGACCCGGCCAGCCGTCGCAATTTGTGGGAATATATCCGCCGGGTGCGCCTCGAAAGCGGCACCACCGTCTTTCTGACCACCCACTATCTGGATGAGGCCGAAGGGGCCGACACCATCTGCATCATCAATCGCGGCCAGATCGTCTCCTACGGCACCCCGGCCCAGGTCAAGGCCGATCTCATCGAGGAGTATCTGCTGGTCGATGCCGCCGACCGTGCCCGGCTGCGGACCGAGTTGGCCAGCCTCAACCTGGCCTTCACCGAGACGCCCGCTTTCCGCATCGATCTGAACGGCCACAACATTCACCAATTGTTGAAACGCATCGACACCCCCCTGACTACCGTCAAAACCCACACCCCCAGCCTGGAAGATGCCTACCTGGCCATTGTGGAGTAGCCGATGCTCGATATGAACGGTATCCTGGCCATCTCCTACCGGGATTTGGTCAAGTTTTTGCGCGACCCGCTGCGGATCGTTTCTACCCTGATTTTCCCGGTCGTCTTCATCGGCATCCTGGGCGGCAGCTTCCAGTCCAGTCTGGGGGATAGTTTGGGGTATGATTTCCTGACCTTTACCTTCACCGGCGTTCTGGCCCAGACCCTCTTTCAGTCGGCAGCCCTGGGCTTGATCTCCCTGATCGAAGATCGAGAGAATGATTTCAGCCAGGAGATGTTCGTCTCGCCGGTCTCCCGGTACGCCATCATTTTTGGCAAAATCTTGGGGGAAACCTATGTCGCCCTGGTGCAGGGACTGGCCGTTTTGATCTTCGGCTTCATCATCGGTATTTCTATCTCTCCCACCCAACTGTTCGCTCTTTTTCCCATCGCCCTGGCCGCCTGTCTCTTTGGCGGGGCTTTTGGGGTGATTATTATGGCGAACATTTCCAGCCAGCGGGCGGCCAACCAGATTTTCCCCTTCATTATGTTACCCCAATTCTTTCTGGCCGGCGTTTTCTCCCCCATCAAAGACCTGCCCTGGTATCTCGACTTTCTCTCCCGCATTTCGCCGATGCGCTACCCGGTCGATCTGACGCGGGGCATTTTTTACGCCGGTCAGTCCGAATATAGCGCCGTCGTCGTCCAGAGTCCGGCCTCGAATCTGTTGATTATGGTGGTTTTCTTTA
>CAZWZZ010001320.1:0-1788 GCA_964638395.1 uncultured Caldilineaceae bacterium | reverse complement strand
TAGTTATTGCCACGTGGTCAGCGGCCCTTGCCGGTTATAGTTGGCGGCCGGCATGGCTAAATCCAAAATATCGACGGTGCCATCCTGGTTGAGGTCGGCCACGGGGTCATCGCTGCCCAAACGACTGCCGATCAAGGCCAGGTCGAAGATGTCGATCACATCGTCGCCGGTGACATCGCCGCCCAACAACGTAACCTGGCCCAGATTGAGGGCGGCCTCACTTTTATCATTATCACCACCATCACCACTGGCAGCCTCGAGGGGCGTGCTGCTGGCCTGGGCGCTCAGATAGCCGGGGGCGGTCAGCGTGACCGTTATGGGCAGTTCGGTTTCGAGGCGGAACGTGCCATCGGTAGCCGTCTGCATCTGCGTCTCGGCGACGGACACCGTCACCCCACTGTGGTCGGTGTGTCCTTGCAGCGCGACCTGGCCTTCGACGATGTGAACGTGGGGCGCGTCGAGGACGGTGATTTTACCCCCTTTGAAGGTGGCCGACAGCGGAAAGCCGTCCGGGTCAAAGGCGGTGGCCTCAGTTATCCGGATGGTGGTGGTGCCGGGGGCGATCCCCTGCCAGGCGATTTCGACGAGGGAGCCGTTGCCGTTAAAGGTGACACCGGCCGGCAAGCGAGCCTCAAAATCGATCCGGCCAAGATCACCCGTGATGACGACCTCATTGACAACGATGGTCGATCCCGGCACATCGGCGAAAATCGAACCGGGTTGAACCTGAGTGTCACCCAGCACCGGATCGGCATCGACCACCGTCACGATGTCAGGATCATAGGTTAGTGACAAAGTGACGCCGGCCAGGTTGTTAGCCCCAATAATATCCACAGACATCACCCCGATTTGCCCCCGTTTGAGCAACAACTCTTTGGGGTAGGGCAAGATTTTGGTATAGACCGGCGGCAGGTGGGTGATGTGGCACGCCTGGTCATCGAGCCGGTGCCGCTCAACTGTGGGGCAATCGACCCGTTCGATTTTATGATCGGAGATCATCGTCCCGTAGCGGCTGCCCGCTTCGTAGCTGTTATCATTGAAAATAGTCCAGCCGGAGAGCTTGATGCCCTCGATAGGTTGGGTCACACCCTCGCGGCGGACCCAGAAATGGACGTGAACCCCGGCCTCCCGATCCACCTCATCCGAAGCCAGGCCGAGCCGGTCGCCGCGATGCACAACGTCCCCCAGGCTGTATCGCTGGCTGGCGGCGGCCAGGGCGTAGTAGCCGGTCTCCCAGCCGTTGGCGTGGCGCAGAATGAGCAGATGGCGGTCTCTGTCGATGACGATGCCATCGGCGGCGGCGGTCACATCGCGGGCACGACTGCCGGGCGGATCGAAATTGGTCGACTCGGATGCGGCAAACGGGCCAAAATCGACGCCATCTCGACCGGTTCCCCCGTTCGGGCCGTGGATGAATTTCCAGGTACGGCCGACGGGGAAAGGCAGCCACAAGCCGGGGTCGATAGCGGCGGTCGAGGCTGTGGGTTGCAGATAGAGCCGAGCTTCCGGGGAGAGCAGCGCGTCCGGCAGTTGTTCCAGCCACGTCAAAAATTGGGGCGTCCCTTCCAGGGCGACCGTCCAGGCGGCCCCATCCCACTGCCCCAACCCCAGATAAACCGTCTGGCCGGGTGTCTCCCGGTCGGGAGGCGGCGCGAGGCGCACATTGACCACGGCCCAGGTGTCGATGATTTTGGTGGCTCCCACCTCAACCGCCGGGCCGGACAGGTCGCTCTGCGTGGCGGCCTCCAGAGCGGCCTGGCGGAGCAGGGTTTCCCGCTCACTCTCTTC
>CAZWZZ010001319.1:0-1790 GCA_964638395.1 uncultured Caldilineaceae bacterium | reverse complement strand
TACGCCTCCGTTTCACTACGGCTACTCAGGATGCTGGTCACCTGAATAGACACGTTTGAAAGTAAGCAAAAAGGCGCAAAAATGGCATTCCAAACCACCAACTATGAACTTCCCTTGACCTTCCGGGCCGATGTCGTGGGCCAGGTGATGCACGCCGTCTCGGCGGGTGAGTCCTGCTCATTAGTCGGCATCGGCAGCGTCGGCAAATCGAACCTGCTCCGTTTTTTGCAGCGGAAAGATGTTCGCCAGAGCTACCTCAAGGAGCAGTGGTCCGATTTTCTGTTCGTCTACGTGGACATCAATAAAATCCTCAAACTGAGCCGGTGGGGGCTGTTTGAGCTGATGCTGCACCAGATACTCCTGGAGTTGACCGACCGGGACAGCGATCAAGCTATTCTGGATACCCTGGATGATTTGCACCAGCGGGCTACTCAGCCCCAAACCCGCTTTTTGGCCCTCCGTTATCTGGATCGGGCCATTCGGGTTATCTGTAAGCAGCTCAATTTGCGTCTGGTTTTTTTGGTGGATGAATTTGACGACCTGTGCCGGAAGATGTCGCCCCAGGGCTTTGCCGCGCTGCGGGCGTTGCGGGATGATTATAAGTACCAACTGATGTACCTCGTCACCACCCGCCTGGCCTTGAAACGGCTGCGGGATGAGCCGGTGGAGATGGAAGTCTTCGAAGAGCTGCTCTCGCCCCGCACCATCTGGCTGGGGCCATACCCGGAGGAGGATGCTCGTTTTATGCTGAAGCGGCTGGAAGCTCGCCACCAGATTACGCTGGACAGCAAAACGATTGATGAGATTCTTCGGATCAGCGGCGGCCATCCCGGCCTACTGCGGGAAGCGTACAACGTGACCAGCCGGGACCAAACGGTAAAAAAGCTGGCCAAAAATGTAGCGGTGCGGGATGAATGTCAGCGCATCTGGCTCAGCCTCTCGCCCCAGGAGCAGGTGGCGATGATGGCTCTGAGCGGTCAAGGGCCGCTTGATCCTGACCAGGCGGAGGTGGTCACGCGCTTGCAGGTCAAAGGTCTGGTCCGGGGTAAACCGGACAGAGGGGAACTTTTTTCTCCCCTGTTTGCCGATTACCTCAAGAAACAGAGTCCTGTCGTTGGCGGCGGCGTCCTGGTTGATCGCACCAGCGGCATCGTCTCGGTCAACGGCCACGAAATCAAACGGCTGACCCCACTCGAATATAAACTTATCGTCTATCTGGATGATAAACAGGGGCAGCTCTGCACCTACGACGAGTTAGCCGCCCATCTCTACCCCGACGATATGGCCCTGGACGGCGGCGGCGTGACCGACACCCGCCTCCATTCGCTGGTCAAGCGGCTCCGCAAGAAAGTCGAACCCCACACCGAAGAGCCACGCTACATCGTTACCGAGCGGGGGCGGGGCTTGCGTTTGATGAATGAGGATGAATAAAAAGTCAGTAGAACGCCGCATCCTGAGTAGCGCGGAACGGCGTGAAGCGCGTATCGAAGGGTGCGATTACAGTCTACTGAAGAATCACCCCATCTTCATCATCTGCACGGCCAACAGACAGAGAATGAGGCCGATGATTAAAAGAATCAACAGTATTCCAAACACAACGATGCCTGACATCATTCCGCTCCTATCTTTTTGATTATTAATCGACTATCCCCCTTAATCCTGCCTGATTTCAAAATACCCTATTTTTGAAACCTCTGCATGACGATTAGCAAGCAACTTACCGCCGTTTTCCGGTCAATTTTTAAGGAAAGATAGGACTTAGGTGATAGATTAACCCCTTGCCAAAACAG
>CAZWZZ010001318.1:0-1791 GCA_964638395.1 uncultured Caldilineaceae bacterium | reverse complement strand
GCTAGAGCGAAAAAAGCGGCTTTTTGTCTTGTCCACGCTCAAATGCAGAGCTACCGGGTTGGCGACCGGTTCCAAAACCTGGCAGGTTTGGTTTGTAAAGCACCTCAACCGGTGAGGAATCTATGTTATCCAAACTCAAAACCCTGCCCCCGTTGTGCGCCCGTGATGAGGCCGCTTTCGAGCGGCTCTTTCTGGCCCAGTATGAGCGGGTTTATGGCATCCTGGCCCGGCTCGTGGGCGATCCCGCCGAGGCGGAAGATTTGACCCAGCAGGTCTTCCTCAAGCTGTACCACGCCTTTGAGCAGTTTCAGGCGGACGACGCGGACGAAGCAGAGGGACAGATCGTTGGCTGGCTCTATCGCGTGGCCGTCAACCAGGGCTACGACGCTCTGCGGCAGCGGAAACGACGGGCCGGGCGGCAGGAGCGGTTTAGCCGCTGGTGGTTCTTTACGGCAGCCCCGCCCAATCCGGCCCACATCGCCGAGCGGCGGGATACTCAGGCCCAGGTGCGCCACATTCTGGCCGAAATGAAGCCGCGCCAGGCCAAGCTGCTGCTCCTGCGCCACAGCGGGCTGTCCTATGATGAAATCGCCGCCGCGCTGGAGATCGCCCCCGGTTCGGTTGGGCCGCTGTTGACCCAGGCCAAGCGGGTGTTTGCGAAGAAGTATCAAAAGGTGTTTGGGGAATAAATGTAGAACAAATTGGCAATTTGTTCTACGGAATTTTAGGAGTAGTCAACGATGCGCATCGATGAAACAACGCTAACAGCTTATCTGGATAACGAACTTTCGGCGGCGGCGCGGGTGGAGGTAGAGGCGGCGCTGGCCGAGTCTCCGGAGTTGCGGGCAACATTGGCCCGGCTGCATCGAGAGACGGCCCGCCTGGGCCAGGCCCTCGACGCCCTCCGTCCGGCTCGTCCTCGCCTATCGCCTTACGCGGCCCTGGCCCGGTTGCGGAGTACGCTCCGGCCCAACAGCCGAGAGACTGCCCCGGCTGAAACGGATTCGCTGGCCGAGGACTCGCTGACGGTCTGGGAATCGCCGTCGCTGTGGACATCTATCAACCAAAAACGCGGGGGCGACAATCCCCGCTTACAAAAAGGAGTAACTGTTATGAATCGCACGTTTGCCTTTATCGCTACGGTCGGTCTACTGTTGACTGTCGTCATCGCTATCGTTTTCTTTAGCCCCAAGATCGCGCCCGACAACGGGCAAACGCCCGACAGCGCCGCCAACGGAGTCGAGCCGAACACACCCCAAAGTGATCCGCCCGCCCTGCCCGAGGGAGCTACGCCCGACGGGGCCATCTTCGGCGAGCGGATCGAGTTGGTCGGGTATGACCTGCCGACCGACCCGGTCATCGCCGGGGAGTCGTCAGAGCTAACGCTCTATTGGCGGGTACTGCGGGCAGTGGAGGAGGATTACCATATTTTCGTTCACATCGCCCAACCCGATGAGGAAACCATTCTTAGCCAACAGGACGCGCCATTTGTCGCTGCCCAATCTCAAGCACCGGCGGGCGGGTGGTCATCAGACACCCTAATTGAGGATGCCCACGCCCTAAACACTACGGCCATCCCCAGCGGCATGTATGATCTGGTCATCGGTCTCTACGACTCCGACACCGGGCAGCGGTTGGCCCTACGGACGGCGGATGATTACATCCCGCCAACGGCCAGCCTTCATTTGACCCAGATTCAGATCGAAAACAATCAGGTCATTGAGCCGTTGCCGCCGGTCGATCTGTCCGGCCTGAGTTACGTCATCCAGGCCCACGTCGGCGGCGATGTCG
>CAZWZZ010001317.1:0-1792 GCA_964638395.1 uncultured Caldilineaceae bacterium | reverse complement strand
GTGCCATCCCCCAAATAGTTGCGGAAGGGGCCTTCGGCGAAGGGATCGACGCCGAGCAACTGCAAGGGCAGACCGTCGGCCTCCTCCAGCAGCACCAGGCCGGTGGCCGTCGGGGCGATTTCTTCGAGACCGGCTTCGACCCGCAATTCTTGATAGAGCGTCGAGGGCAGATCATCCGGGGCGGCCACAATCTGATGGGTTGCTTTCCCGGCGATGCTCTCGGTGGAGAGTTGGAAGGCTTCGCTGGCGCTGCCGTTGGCCAGGTCGATGGCCACGATCATCGCTACGCCCAGGGCCACCCCCAGAATGAGCAGGAAGCTCTGGATGGGGTGCTTGGTGCTGTGGCGCAGGGCTAACAAAAGGGCGTGATTGTTTTTCATGGTTAAGTCTCGCTGTTTGGCAGTCGCCTGTTGTTCAATGCGCGACTGCCAAATGGTAATTAGTTATTGGATATTGGTAATTACCACTTACGAATTACCAACTACCCGTCTCGATACGCAGCGTTGTAGAGTGTGCCTCAGATTAACTCTGCCTCTTGCAACGACCCCGCCGCCACATACCCATTGCCACCCGTCTCCAGCGGCGACTCGTCGAGATGCAACTGCCCCTGCTTGACCCGGTACACCTTGTCGGCGAAGGGAATGATTTCCGGGTTGTGGGTGGCCATAATCAGGGTTTTGTTGGCCTGGCGGGTCAGTTCCAGCAGTAGCTCCAGAATGGTGCCGCCGGTTCCTTCATCTAAATTGCCGGTCGGCTCATCGGCCAGGAGCAGGGTCGGGTTGTGGGCGATGGCCCGCAGAATGGCCACTCGCTGCTGCTCCCCACCGGACAGCCGGTCGGGGAATGCTTCTTGACGATGGCTCAAGCCGACTCGGTCCAGAAGCGTCTGCACCTCGTTCTGTTTGGCCTTGGTCACCCCGCCGTTGAGCTGCATGGCCAGGGTGACGTTCTCGAAGACGGTCAGGGTGGGGATGAGGTTGAAGAATTGGAAGATGAAGCCGATATGCTCCCGCCGGAAGAGGGTTCGCTCCCGCTCGCTGAGGCGGTTGATGGTCTCGCCGTTGACGACAATCTCGCCGCTGTCCGGGGCGTCGATGCCGCTGATGAGGTTGAGCAGCGTACTCTTGCCGGAGCCGCTCTGTCCCAGCAGCAGGATAAATTCGCCACCGTCGAACGTGGCGTTGATGCTATCCAGAATAGTCCGGCTCTGCTTGCCTTCGGTATAAGATTTGGTTAAGTTCGTCAGTTGAACAATCGGTGTTTTGCTCATCAGCCTACCTTTGTTATTTCAAATCAATCGAATGTTGAATATTTCACGAGATACTATACCACCTCGCACAACATTTGTCAATGTATTGTCCATATTCGCAAGGGGTATGGAGGGCTTTCTGATGTTTCAGAATATACTGAAAATACTATAACCAAAAAAGGGTAAGCGTCAATACTTCTAAAAAAACCGCCCGCTGAACGGATACTGAGAAAAAGCGGAGTTCAGTAAACCGCAATCGCCCCCTTTGATACAATCTCGACAATCTCGTTCCTCGATTTACTCAGGCTGTGTCCTGAGCGTGTCGAAGGGATGCTGCGAGCTACTGATACTCCTCGCCATCCGGGAAGCCATTGCCTGATTTACCGTTCCCTTCTATAATGTGAAGCGATAAGATAAAGCGATTGGCGGCCCTTTAACCTAATCACCCAAAATTCGTGAAGTTTCCGTCACTAATTTGTGAACTTCACAAGGAGTTACGCGGTTCGCATCCCGAGTAGCCTTGAAAAGGCGTATCGAGGGGTG
>CAZWZZ010001316.1:0-1792 GCA_964638395.1 uncultured Caldilineaceae bacterium | reverse complement strand
ATTACGTTTTGCGCCTTACGTTTTACGACGTTGTCAACCTAATTTCTTGGGGATTGGACCCATCCTGATATTTTGCATATAGGGAGGCATTTATGTCTGACTCATTACCCGCATTGAGCGAGGGAGATATTCAACAGTTGAGCAATGCCCAGAGCTTCGAGCGGGGGTATCGCTACTACCGGCAGAGTGCGGTTCGGGAGCCGGTCTGTCAGGGGAATGAACTGCGGGGCTATTGTGAAGGCTCCGGTTATGAACCCTACCGGGTAACGGCCACCTTGAGCCGGCAGGGGATCGACAGCACGGCCTGCACCTGCCCCTACGATTGGGGCGGCATCTGCAAACATCAGGTAGCCCTGCTGTTGACCTGGGTCCACCAGCCGGATAAGTTTCATACCGTGCCGCCTCTGGAGGAGATGTTGGCCGACCGCAGCAAGGAAGATTTGATCTGGCTCATCAAGGAGATGATCCAGCGGGAGCCGGACCTGGCCCGCCTGTTGGAGTTGCCCGTCCGCCCGGATCGGAGCATGCCGCTCGATCAGGAAGCCTTCCGTCGCCAGATTAAGTATGCCTTGAACCAGTTTGATTTTGAGGATTACTACCATAGCACGCGGGCCGTGGGCAGGGAGTTGGCCGCCATCGTCGATACCGCCGAGCGTTTTTTTGAGGGGGGGGATGATCTCAACGCCGGGACGATCTATAGCCTCGTCCTGGAGGAGGTGGTGGCTGAGTATGAAATGTTGCACGATGAAAATGGGGATGTGGCCGTCGAACTCCAACGCTGCGCCGAGGGGTTGGAGAACTGTTTCGACCGGGCCGACCCGGACGAGGCTACCCGTCGCCAATGGTTGAACAGTTTGTTGGAGGCCCATATCAAAGATGTCGAGCTGGGCGGTATGGACCTGGCCTATCCGGCCGGCGACGTGGTCATTGCCAACGCCACCGATGAGGAGTGGGACTGGATCGAAGAGCGGGTGCAAGCAGCCATTGCCGCTCTGGATGAGCGTTATTCCAGTTGGGGCCGGGAGGCGCTGATCGGCTTTCTGGCCCAACGGCTAAAAACGACCGACCAGCCCGAGGCCGTCGATGATCTGATCTTCGAGCAGGGATCGGCCCGGCAGAGGGCCTTTCGTCTGGTGGAAAAGGGGCGGATCAGCGAGGCGGTGGAGATTGCCCGCGAAGAGTTCGGCGAACTGCCGGGGCTGGTCGATCAATTTACCACCGCCCTGGTCGAAGCCGGGGCCGAGGAGGAGGCCGCCGGGTTGATGATTAGCCTGCTTAACACTCGCCACAGCGCCCGGTATATGGAATGGCTGGCCGACTACGCCAAACGAAACGGCGATCTGGCGGCGGCGTTGGATTGGTGGCGGCAGAGCCTACGCCAGACACCCAAATTCGAGACCTACACCGCCATCCGGGAGTTGGCGATGGAACTGGAGCAGTGGCCCCAGACCCGGCAGGTCCTGTTGGAGGAGTTGGAAGCCCGCGAAGCCTGGCGGTTGCTGCTGGACATTGCCCTGGATGAAGCGGAGATTGATCGCGCTCTGGAGTTGTTGCCCAAGACAAAGGGCTGGTTCAGCCGTGATTACGAGATCAAAGTAGCCAGGGCCGCCGAGTCGCAACGGCCCGAAGCGGCCCTGGTCATCTACAAGCGGCGATCCGAGGCCCTCATCGAGGCCAGGGGGCGGGATAATTACCACACGGCAGCCGAGTGGCTCTCCCGCGTGCAGCATATCTACCGCCAGATTGATAAGCCGGAGGAGGGACAGGAATACATCCGCCATCTCCGGCAGGA
>CAZWZZ010001315.1:0-1793 GCA_964638395.1 uncultured Caldilineaceae bacterium | reverse complement strand
ATACGGGTCACGTTTTCCGCTTCAACAGGCCGGACATTGGCCAATTCATTGAAAACCGACTCCAACGTTTTCATATCTTGCCGCAGCTCCCGCACCGGCCAATTTTTCTCCTGAGCAATCTTATAAATCGTCGGGCAAAATTCCGCCTCTTTGTCACCCCGCAGGCGGTAGCCGGGATAGCCATCGGGGGCGGTCATATGCTCGACATAGTGCGCCCCCGGCAATATTCTGAGGGCATGCTCGACGCCGGGCACGCGCCGCTCCAAAATCAACACGGCGTCGGCGGTGTTGGACAGCTCGGCCAGGCGGGCGTCGGCTTTGACCTCGCCATTCATTAAAATCACCACCCGGTCACAGACGGCCTCCACCTCGGACAGAATGTGGGAAGAGAAAAGGATGGTACTCTGTTCGGCCAGGCGGCGGATGAGGCTCCGAATTTCCACAATCTGGGTCGGATCGAGGCCGATGGTCGGCTCATCCAAAATGAGCAGTTTGGGCTGGTGGAGGATGGCCTGAGCCAGCCCCACCCGCTGTCGAAAGCCCTTGCTCAACTGGCCGATGGGGCGCGTTAACTGTTCTTCCAGGCCGGTCGCGTAAATGGCCTGGGACAGGAGCCGCTGCTGCTGCCCCAGCCGAATCTCCCGCAAATCGGCGATCATCCGCAGATAATTTTGCACCGATAGCTCGTGGTACAGGGGCGCGTTCTCCGGCAGATAGCCGATGCGGGCCTGGATTTGTTGGGTGTGGCTCAAGACATCGAGTTCGTCGATGTGAACGGTGCCGCTGTCCGGTTGGAGATAGCCGGTCATAATCTTGATGGCCGTCGATTTGCCGGCCCCGTTCGGGCCGAGCAGGCCGACGATCTCGCCGGCGGCCACCTGAAAGCTAACCCCTTTCAGGGCTTCAATCGGGCCGTAAGTTTTTGTGACATCCACGACGTTAATCATAGGCGCTCGCTCTCGAAGGATGCTGAGGTATATTGACTATGGCTAAGGAATGAGATAGAACGTACGCAGTTGGCTCGTAGGCGGTTTGCAACCACCGTATTCGAGGGTGATAAACCCTCTTCGAGCGTCAACTGCGTAACTCATATGAGAATTAATGAACTTTTCCATTAATTCCTGCTCCTAAACAAAAAAAGCCCAACGGTCAAGCTGGGCTTTTTTTGGCAGATGAACAATAAGTTACTTTTTGTTGTTATTCTTCATATCTTGGACTTCGACCCGAATCTCTTGGGCCAGGTTTTTCAACTCTTGCATCGCCTTGCGGACACGGGTTCCGGCTGCTTGGTTATCCTGCTCATAAAACTTTTGGAAATCATCTTTGGCCGTATCCAGCAGGCCCTGCAACTGTTCATAACGGTTACTCATGAGACATCTCCTTTTTCGTACATATTGCTTAGTTATCAACTGTTTATGTTTATCAAAATCTCCATAAGCATAACGACAGGCAATTATACTTAAAATACTGCTATTGACAATTTAGGCCCACTGTTTTGAACACAGGGTGCTTTTTTGAGCCGATTGGCTAAATTCGACCATCGACACCGGTCAAGACTTTGCGGACCAGTAGGGCCAGGGCTGCTGTTTCGCCCGCCACTCCGCCCGCTTGGGCGACCCGTTCCAGCTCCTCCAACGAGCGTCCTTTGCCCAACGCCGTCTCGATCTTGCGTAGGGTCATCTCCAACTGCCGCGCTCGATCCCGCCAGGCATTTAATTCGGCCTGTAGCCCTTCGATTTCCGTTTCAGAAAAACCCATCACCGGCTCCTTTGCTCTTTTGTTGATGATTGACC
>CAZWZZ010001314.1:0-1794 GCA_964638395.1 uncultured Caldilineaceae bacterium | reverse complement strand
GTTGTCAACCAAATTTCTTGGGGATATGAACCATCCCGGAAATGTTTTTGGACAAACGTCTCGGCTCTAGTACACTTTCGAGGCGACGTTAAATTTCGATAAACCATACCACACGCTCCGAAGCAATGCCGACAAAACGAACCTGGACATTTTTAATCATCGCTGCCGTGCTGTACTTCCTGGCCAACCAAACCCAGGTGGGCTGGATTTATGTCTTTGTGGCGACGATTGTAGGGCTGCTGCTGGTCAGCTTTGTGACCGAGCGGGGCTTGCTCAAAAGCATCCGCGTCGAGCGCACCCTGCGTAACACCTCGGCCTCGCCGCCGGAGGGAGCGAGCGTCTCGCCGGATGATGACCTGGGCGCGGCGTTGGCTCAAGCCTCTTTTTATGAGGATGATCCGCTTGAGGTGACGCTTCGGTTTCAGCGGCGGGGAATGTGGCCCATCTTTGCTCTCAGCGGCCAGGAGATGTGCCCCTGTGCCCCGCCCGCCGAACAGACACAGCCCTTTTTCATCCCGACCCTCTTTCCCCGCCGGCCGGTCACCCTCCGCTACGAAACCCGCTGTGACCGGCGGGGGGGCTTCACCTTTCCCGATGTCACCCTCCGCTCGAGGGGGGCGTTTGGCTTTTTTGCTACCCGGCGCACCCTGGCCGCGCCGGGCAATCTGCTAATTTATCCCCAGTATCACCGCCTCAAACGGCTGGCTCTGCTGGAGCGGCGGGCGTTTGGGCAGCAGCAAACCGACCGGGTGGGGCAGGGGACGCAGGTCATCGGCACTCGCGAATACCGGACCGGGGACTCGCTGCGGCAGGTGCATTGGCGTAGCACGGCCCGCCGCAACCAGCTCATCGTCAAGGAGTTTAGCGACGACGACCAACGCTCGCTGACCGTGGTTCTCGATCTGGCCGGGGACAGCAGCCTCGGCCGGGGGAAATGGGCCACCTTCGAGACGGCGGTGCGGCTGGCGGCCAGCTTTGGCTACTATGCCGACCGGCGGCAGATGCCTTTTCAACTGATCGGGGCCGCCCGCCGAGGCTCGCCGCCCACAGGCACTCTCAGTTGGTGGGGCACGCTGGCCTATCTGGCCCGCGTGCGGAATGATGGCGATACCCCCCTACCGCAGGTGGTGGCCACGTTGTCTCCCTCCCCTTTCGTCATCATTTTAATCAGCCACCCCCAGCCGGAGATCGTTCCGGCCCTGACCACCTTGAGCCGTAAAAACCAGAAGGCGCTGGCCCTGGTCATCACCCCGGCGGGGACGCTGCCCGATTTTATGCGTTCGCTGGCCGCGCCCGGTCTGACCGTCCGGGCCATTGAGTCGGGGGAGACGTGGGCGGCGGGGCTTGAGGGACTGTAGATGGACAGGCCGTCCCTACCAAGCCAAGCCAAGCCAAGCCACGCCCCGCTCGGAGACCGCCTGCCCCGCCCCCTGACAGCAGGGCGTTTTGTTTTGAGCGGGGGTGTTCGGTGATGTTGGCGGGGGATGGTCTAATGGGGGGGGTGGTTAGATGAAGCCTCAGATCAAGGCAATAGGGTAAGAGGGCCGGGGATGTTTGGGATAGCGAGAAGAAAATAAAGGCCTTGAAATACAGTAAAATTTAGACGTGACGCAGTTGGAGCAAAAATGCCTTTTTTGTAACGCAAATCGGTAATTTGCGCCGTGATTTTGCGGCCAAACTGGAACTAACTCAGCAAATTGTTCTACGAGTTGTGTCACTCCTAAAATAAACTAAAATCGTGACCAGGAGATTGACTTATGTCACACACCCTACGAGACGTCAGTATCGTTGGCA
>CAZWZZ010001313.1:0-1802 GCA_964638395.1 uncultured Caldilineaceae bacterium | reverse complement strand
CTGGGAAAAATGGTCATACCCCGGCACATCGGGATGTAAAATAATATCATCATAAGTAAACGTTTCAGGTGGCGAGTCGCTCAGAAAGTCATCACATTTACAATTTTCGTTGCCGTTCACCACATCATCCTCCAGCACCTCCCGGCGACAGGGCAGACCGGTATCGGCCACCAGATGGGAGATAATCAGGGCGCTGTTCGTCTTGAGATCGATGTCAACTTCGCCGCTGATGGTGCTGACCCGTTTCATAATCAAGTCGTAACCGATCTCCTGAGGGTCGTTCGTGGAAAAATCCAGCGTCCCCGGTCGAATGGCAAAACGGGCCAATTCCCGGTTACCATTGGCCAGAACCAGATAGCTCCGTAACACCCAGCCCACCTCAAAGACGCCAATCATCATAAAAATCAGGATGGGCATAATCACCGCCATCTCAACCAGACTTTGGCCTCGACTCGGCGCTTTTATTTTTTTTCTCATTCGATCCAAAATATTCATCATTCTTTCCTTCGTTAGCTAACGATTCCTGCTGCCAGATAATCTGCAAGCTAAATGCTTATGACTAAACAGAAAGGCACGCCGGGGTAATGAACCGTCAACTTATTCGATACGGCTTACCGGCCGGGATCAATTCCGGCCGGGCACGGCAATCGAATTAAATTTTTAAGCTTCATTACGCCGACGCGCCTGGTAAGCGAGTGTAATAAGAAATTATTACAAGTCGGGTTTAGGAATGTGCTGGTTGTCTAAAAAGTCGTTCTATTAGGCAGTTCCAAGATTTAAATGATCCCAAAGTTGGATGATGAGTCAGTGGTCAGTTGTCAGTTGTCCTTTGCAACGGACTACTGACAAAGGACAACTGACCCCAAGCTCCGATTTTTGGGATCATTATTTTTCTGGAACTCCCTTATCGAATACGGACGTAAATGTTACCCAAAATTTCAGTAAAAATGGCTTCCAGATCATCCGGCGAGGCCGCGTTGAAATATTTACCGCCCCGGGCCGAGAACCAGGTCGTTTCAGGACCGGTCGGGAATTGCGGATCGCGCCCCTCGGCCAGGAGGGTCAGGAAGTCGTTGTTGACCCCGGCCCCGATGCCGATGGTGTAGACGATAACCCCCCGGTTGGCCGCTTCTTTGGCGTAGTGGACGGCACACTCATAATTCGGATCTTCGCCGGTGGGGTCCGCTCGCTCCCACATATCCTGGATCGTCTCGCCGGTGTGGGGATCAGTTTGACCGGGACGACAGTTATTACGGGCCCGGTTATTTGGCGAACCATCGGTCATCAGAATGAGAATCTTGCGGGCCCCCGACCGGCTACAGTCGGAGGTATGGTCATCCTCGTTACAGGTACTCTGGACGAAGTCCTCTACGCCAAGGGCCATCAAGCCCTCTTCCAGTCCGGCAGAAATATTCGTGCCCCCCTGGGGCCACTGATTTTCAACCGCCCGCAGCACCTGCACAAAACGTTCATCATTGTTATCACAAGTGCCGGGGTCGGCCCGCTGGCATTGGAGGGGCGTGCCACGGGCATCATCACTGCTGGTATTGCCGGTAAAAGCGATGACCCCAATCTGGTCGAAGGTGGTGTCCAGCCGCTTGGCAAACTCTTTAACCGCTTCCTGGGCGCTACGGATCGGTTGCAGCCCGGAATAGAGGTCATTCTCCAACATACTGGTTTCCCGGTTGACGTTGGTGCAGGCATTGCCGCCGCTGCCGTAACCGCCGGCGGCGGCTTCGGTCGCATTAATCGGACAGCTACAATCGCCGACATCTACCTCATAGCCATAGGCCGGGTTGCAC
>CAZWZZ010001312.1:0-1803 GCA_964638395.1 uncultured Caldilineaceae bacterium | reverse complement strand
CCGACAACAACCAAGATTTTGCTCCTGATGAGATAGATGCTGACATTTCGGCGGCAATCAACGCCGTTCGCTCTGCCTAAATAATGTACCGAGCCGTTTTAGATACCAATGTCATAGTGAGCGCCATCGTTTCGCCGCATGGCCCTCCGCGCCAAATCTTTGAGGCCTGGCGTCAAGACAAGTTTGTTTTCTTAACCTCCGAAGCCATTATCGCCGAAGTTGTCCGTGTTCTGCGGTATCCTCATTTGAGTCAAAAATTTCAAATCTCCGAAGCCGATATTCAAGTTGTCGTTGCCTCTCTAACCACAGATGCCTATCTCCTGGAAGATCTCTATGAAGTTCGGCGTAGTCGTGACCCGGATGATGATATTTTCCTGGCCTGTAGTTTGGAAGGTAAAGCGGATTATCTCGTCAGTGGTGACACCCATCTGCTGGAGATTAAATATTATCACGGAACACAAATTGTTAATCCCCGTGATTTCCTCAAACATTTAAGGGCTAACAACGGCTAGGCAAAATATCGAGACTATCCAGGAATCCTCACCCCTCTTCCTGCCTCCCACCACACCCCAAACGGGACCCCCGCCGGTGGATTACCCCCCCTCTGCCCACGCAGCCAACACCCGCTCGATGTCCGCCGAGACGGCGGCCCGGGCCGCGCCCCGTTCGGTGCCATCGGCCAGAAGCCGATCATACTCCGTCTCGGCGTGGCGGATGTGGGCGATGACGGCCAGACGCACCGTCGCCTCATCGAGCTGCTTGGCCGCTGCCGAACGCCCCACCCGCCCGCTATATTTCTGGCAGGCGTGTTCGGCGATGACGCTTTCCCGCCCGGCGGGGCAGCCGGGGAAGAGCGCCCGCACCCGCGCCGCAAACTGTTCAATATAACGCCGGTCCAGCTCCGCCCGGCGTTCGGCCTCCCGCTGGCGGCGTCGTTCTCGCACCTCGCTATCGGCCAGACACTCCTGTTCCGCCCGCTCCAGGGCTTCGGCCTCGACCAGTAGCCCCTGCCGCTCATACCGTTTCCTGGCTCGACTCCACTGCAAGACCACGGCCGACAGGGTCGAGTATTTCCGGGAGCGGCGGGTCAAGGCCGCATCCCCCGCCGGTAAAAAGAGCAGATGATCCAGGTCGGCACAGGAGAGGCACAACGCCCCCTGCTCCCCGGCCAGCATAATCCAGGCCCGGCGTCCCAGATTTTCGCCACACTCATCACAGGTTGAGTCGCGGTTGGAAATGAATACTTTGAGATCAGCCGTTTTCTTTGCCATTTCGTGTCACCCTCCTCGATTTACTCATTTACTCAGGTCTACTGATTATAGGGCGACGCTGAACAGCAAACAAGTCGTTAAGGAATGAGGGGTGTGTCCCAGAATTTAGGCGACTTTTGTGTTGCTCCCGGTGGATTGCCAAATCCGCCGGTCTTGGGCTTGGAGTTGGCAATCCAAGCCGAGCCTTCCGAAAATTTGGGACGCACCCAGGAATGAGAATTAAGGGCAATACCGGAATGAGCCGTAAATAACTTGTGCAGTTGGGGAAAGCTGGAAGGGTGGGGCGTCGTTGCTATTCAGTTGTGGCCGGTCATATCGTCGTGGGTGGCAGCGGTGTCAAGCGGGGTGCGCCTCTGTTTTTAGTTAGGTGCAGTAACGATTATACCAACCGGCGAGGTTATTTGGTCTCCCCCGCCAAGAATGTTACAATCAGGGGTAAATTACGACAATGAATGAATGAAGGGGAAGGAAGGAGGCGCTAATGCGTTTTTTCAACACCGCCGGGCCGGTTCAATGTGAGAAGCATTACTGT
>CAZWZZ010001311.1:0-1804 GCA_964638395.1 uncultured Caldilineaceae bacterium | reverse complement strand
GACAACGACAATCCCGCCGCGTAACGCCATTCTCCCCAGACCTGTTGGCAGGCTGGAAGTACAGTAGACCGCAGCATCCTGAGTAAACCGAGGGACGAGGTTGTATCGAAGGGTACGATTGCGGTCTACTGAGTATGGAAGAATTGGAAGGCTGGTTCTCAAGCCACCCTTCCAAATCTTCCAAATCTTCCAACCTTCCACCTACTCCCCCCGCCGAGACCCCCGGCCCTCGCCAGCAGGCCGCCAGTCCGCGCTCCGGGCGGGGTGGGTGGGACAAGCAAAAAAGTAGCCCTATGGTTACGGCAAAGTTGCCCCAAGTTTATGGAAAAGATGCCCTATGTTTTTGGGAAACCTGCACCAGACATCACCCCAGCGGCAGATGCGAAGTGGCTTGCGCCAGTGCCGCCGGGTCGTTCCAGCCTAGACGGTCTACTTTGGCTTGTCAGGGGGTGGGGTGAGGGAGGGTGGGTAAAAGCGTGGTTGTCATTTTAGCCCCTGCCCTTGTGAAGTTCGTGGCACTCAAGCAAGATACAACTCGATTTCTGTTTCAAATTGCACCCAGATAACTGGCAAATTCTCAGCCAATGGGATTAACTGCTCCCTGTCCAGCATAAAACCGTAGGCGTGAACAAAAAAGTGCCGAAAACCACGGTATTCATCGAGTTCCTCTGATAACGACTGTGAAATAACCCCTGCGGCTACACTGTGGTCTAGCAAATCTTTGTGAGAGGACTGCGAACCAGGCACGGTAATCCCTTTAAATTTCAGGATACGCTTGAGGATATTCTCCATGCCGCTGTAGACATTATGAAGAAATGTGCCAATTGCGGCTAATTCAATGATTGTCTTTTCAGGACGGCTCAACGCCTCGCCTAAAGCTGACAGGGTTTTTTCGATATGTTCTTTCTCGGCGGTAACTTCCTGTCTCAATTTATCCATAAATCTTAACAGCTTTTTCCTTGATGAGTTGATTGAACAGCGATTCGTGGGAAAGATCAACCAAATCAACCGGCTTTGATAAGTACCGTAAAAGTTTACCGTAAAATTTAAAGAACAGGTGTGGCGAGATGCCAAGAACCGCCAAATCTATGTCATCCGCCTTATTCAGTTCGTCAAGTGATGATCCGAACAAATAAACTGTTTGCACCTTATATTTTTTGGCATAGAAGGCAATTGTGGCCAGGTCTTCTTTACTCATTATCGGATGTTCTACTTGATTATCATTGATAGCTACAGTTGTTGGCGTGGATTGCATCAATACCCCCTTTGAAACGTTCACTCAATGCAGCGTCACCGATATTATAAACCAGGTCGAAGCAATGACCAACTTGGAACCGGTTACCCTTCGTGCCCTTGATGCGAGGCGGCGACACCGAGCAGATGTTACGCCGCTGTGCCGAGCGCATCCGCCAAGAACCCCAGGCGGCTGAACTGGAAACAGTGTTGGCCCTCTTTGCCAGCCGGGTGATGGATATAAATTTAGTCAAACAGATCGTGAGGTGGAATATGGAAGAGATCATTGAAGAATTGCCCTTGATGCAGGAGTTTCGTGATAAATGGATCGAACGGGGGCGTGAGGATGGCCTGGAAGAGGGTGAGCGCAAGGCCACCCTCAAAGCCTTACGACGCACCCTGTTAGTCCGCTTCGGGGCCGTCTCAGATACGCTAGATGAGCAATTGAACCATCTTGATCTGGCGACGCTTGAGCAACTCAACGAAATCGCCCTGACCGCCACCACCCTCCCGGCGTTCGAAGCCGCCCTGAGCGAGATTCTGTCCCCGCCCGACAACGACAATCCCGCCG
>CAZWZZ010001310.1:0-1804 GCA_964638395.1 uncultured Caldilineaceae bacterium | reverse complement strand
AGCTTGCCGGGGGCCATCCCAATCTGGGAAATGATCCGTTTGAGGAAGGTCAGATTGAGGTAGGGTCGTCCCAAAATCAGCTTGATGTAGGGACCGAGACCTTCCACCTTTAGCCCCAAGTCGCCGAAAAAGTTGATGGCGTACTGTTGGCTGCGCTCCAGAAAGGAGGAAAACAGGGGGGAGGGCAAATCGGGCAGATATTCGGGATGGGTACCCAACGTCCACTCGACATCGAAAAATTCCGGCGGCGGCGGGGGCAGGGCTACCGGGCGGCTTTGCAGAATATGGAGGGTGTCATCCTGAATGGCCCACTCCACATCCTGAGCCTCGCCCATCAGGGCTTGAATATGCTCCAACTGGCGGGCCAGGTTAATCAACATAGCCGGGGTGAGGGGCGCTTCAGCGGCAGGGTTGCCGTCGGGCAGAATTGTATAGCCCGGCTGCTCGTCGAGGGAGGGATAATCGGGCGGTTGGTTGGCCAGGGTGTATTGATAGGGCTGGATTTCGCCACTGACCAGGGCTTCGCCGAGGCCCCAGGTGGCTTCGATCACAAATTCGTCCCGGCTACCGGTCAGGGGGTTGACCGTGAAGCCCACGCCGGAGATGGTCGGGGCCAGCATCGGCTGGATCAGGACGGCCATCTGGATACCCTGGATGGACATACCGTGAACCTGGCGATAGTCGAGGGCCTGCTCGCTGAGGGCCGAGGCCCAGCAGCGGGTGATGGCAATGGGCAGGGCCGGACGGGGCACGCCCAATTCGGTCAGATGGATACCGGCGAAGGTATGGTCCCGCTGATCCTCGTCGATGGCCGAGGAGCGAACGGCGAAACTGACCACCTCATCGCCAAAAACCTCGGTCAGCCGCCGGTTGAGGGCCTGACTGAGTGGCTTGGCCAGGGGTTTGGTCTTGAGCGCATCGGCCAGCCAACTGAGCGAATCGGTGGTTACGGCGATGTCCGGCGACCCCATCCAGAGCGGGGTCAGCTTGGTGTGCCGGATGTGCGCTTTGAAAAAATCGGCAGTCAGCACCAGGCCAGACGGCACGTTGAACCCATTCTGTTTGAGTTGGGCCAGGCGAAACGATTTACCGCCGACGATAGACAGGGCTGTGCCCTCGATCTCATCGAGGGAGAGCAGCCAGGAACTGGTCTCGTCAGCGGGAGTCGCTTGATCGGAAATTTCGGTTATGTCGGTAATCATAGGGTGTTTGATTTAATTTCACTTGAAACTATGTTGGCCGGCCAGAGTCAACAGGACCACGATGCCGGAAATACCGCCGGTGCAGATCATCGCCAGATAGTTGGGTGGGGTCAGGATCAGGCTAACCGTCGGGCCGAGCAGGAGCAGCAGCAAGGCCAGCAGAATGCTGCCATAAAAACCGGCCATTGATCTCAAAAAAAGACCAATGGCGACATTAATCCCGATGACTCCGATCACAATGAAGGAGGTGGCAATAAATAATTCAAAGAGCCGGAAAGCGGTCATATAGGCCACAAAATCAGCACTACCCAGGCCGGTGGCCAACCACTCACTGATAGCCATTATACCACTAATCAGGAGAATTATGGAAATACCTAGCCAGAAGGCAGCCACCAACCGGATGGCAATCAGGGGGGTGGTCAGCTTGGACGTTCTTTTTGAAGCCGAAACAGCCGGTTTTGGCCGGGGTGGGGCCGTAGGGGGGGACTCGTTGGGCTGGAGGTATGATAGCAACTCTTGCCTGGCCCATTGGTTTTGGGGGTTGATAATGAGCAGATTTTCCAGACAGGTCCGTTTATCCTCGTACCGGTCAAAAACCTGGT
>CAZWZZ010001309.1:0-1811 GCA_964638395.1 uncultured Caldilineaceae bacterium | reverse complement strand
TACAGCGATAGCCAGTTGATGCGGCGCATCGGCGGCTATATTGGTCGCTATCCCCGGCGCAGTTGGGGCATTGTCATCTTTGTGAGCATTGTCTCTTTCGCCGGGGCCGGTCAACCGTTGATCGTGTCGCGGGCGGTCGAGGCGCTGGCCGGCCAACCCTCGACCACATTGATCTGGGTTCTGTTTGGCTTTATGCTTCTCTTTGGCGTGGGCATCTGGCTGGCCAACTGGATTCGGCGGCGGCTGACCGTCCGCTTGATCGGCGATGTCGTTTCGGATATGCGGGAGGATGCTTTCAGCGCCGCCATCCGGCACGATATGGCCTTTTTCGATGAATACGCCTCCGGGCGGATCATCAGTCGCATCACCTCCGATACCCAGGAATTTGCCCAGGTGGTGCAGCTTGTGGCCGATGTCACCAGCCAGGTACTCCTGGTCTTGGTGCTGCTGGTCGTCCTCCTGGCTATTTCCTGGCAGTTGACGCTGCTGCTGCTGGCCTTGACGCCCATCGTGGTCGCCTTCACCTTGATTTTTCGCAAACTGGCCCGTTTCGTAACCCGCAAAGGGTTCCGGGTGCTGGCCAGGGTCAACGCCGCCATTCAAGAAGCGGTGACCGGCATCAGCATCGCCAAAAACTTCCGCCAGGAAGAGGCCATTTACAATGCCTTCACCGATGTCAACGAGCAATCTTACCAGGTCAATCTGCGACGGGGCTTTGTTCTGGCCAATGTCTTTCCGGTCTTGGTTACGCTGTCCGGTCTCGGCACGGCGGCCTTGCTTTATTGGGGGGGGCTAACGGTCGATCTGGGGGCGATCACCATCGGGGCCTGGTATCTGTTTATGCTCAGTTTGGATCGTTTCTGGTTTCCGATGATTAACATCTCTGTATTTTGGAGCCAATTTCAGGCCGGGCTGTCCGCCTCGGAGCGCATCTTTGCCTTGATCGACGCCGAGCCGCTGGTGCAGCAGACCGACAACCGCCGACCGCCCGATCTGCGGGGCGAAATCATCTTCGACCGGGTCAAATTTCGCTACAGCGAACAGGAACAGGTGCTGAATAATTTCTCGCTGCGTATCGCCCCCGGCGAAAGCATCGCGCTGGTTGGCCACACCGGGGCCGGTAAAAGCAGTCTGGTCAAGCTCATCACCCGCTTCTACGAATTTCAGGATGGCCAAATCTGTATCGATGGTCAGGATATTCGTTCCTTCGATCTCAATCGTTACCGCCAGCAGTTGGGTATCGTCTCTCAGATGCCCTTCCTCTTTTCGACCACAGTGGCCGATAACATCCGTTACGCCCGGCCCGGCTTGACCGATGCCGACATCGAGGCGGTGGCCCGGCGCATTGGCGGCGGTGAGTGGCTGGAGACGCTGCCGGAGGGCCTCCAGACCCACGTCGGCGAACGGGGCGCTCGTCTGTCGATGGGCCAACGGCAACTGGTGGCCCTGACCCGCGTTCTGGCCCAACAACCGGCCATCTTCATCCTCGACGAGGCCACGGCCAGCGTCGATCCCTTCACCGAGGCCCAAATCCAGGAGGCTCTCGATCTGATCCTGGCCTGTAGCACCTCCATTATGATCGCTCACCGCCTATCAACTATCCGCTCCGTAGACCGCATCCTGGTCTTGCAGCAGGGGCGGATCATCGAACAGGGCAACCATGACGCTTTGATGGCTCAGGGGGGACATTATGCCGAACTGTATAACACCTATTTCCGGCATCAGTCGCCGGAGTACAAACCTGGCCTGGTTACTATGACTTTGACGCCGGAAGAAATAGGGTTTGAACAATAGCCTAACCACACAAAAAA
>CAZWZZ010001308.1:0-1819 GCA_964638395.1 uncultured Caldilineaceae bacterium | reverse complement strand
CCGGCTCCTTCCCCCGGGGCTTGGAATTGATGCTCCAGGCCCTGACCACCTGGCTGTATGATGACGATCCGCTGAAAACCCTGGCGTTTGAGCCCCCCCTGGCCGAGTTAAAGGCCCGCATTGCCGAGAATGAGCGTTATTTTGAGGGGTTGATCGAGCAATATCTGTTGCAAAACAACCACCGGGTCACGCTGCTGCTAGAGCCGGATGCAGAATTGAGCCGGCGACAGGAGGCCACGGAGGTGGAGAAGTTGGCCCAGGTCAAGGCCACGTTGAGCCAGGCGGAACTGGAGTCGATCATCGAGAATACCCGCCGCCTCAAGCAGATGCAGGAAACGCCCGACCCGCCGGAGGCCCTGGCCAAGCTGCCCAGCCTGACTCTGGATGATCTTGACAAACAGGGTAAAGATATTCCTCTCGACATCAGCCAGGTGAACGGAGCCGAGATTTTGTATCACGATCTGTTCACCAACGGCATTGTCTACCTGGATGTCGGCTTCAACCTGCATATTTTACCCCAGGAATTGCTGCCTTACGTGCCCCTCTTCCGGCAGGCCCTCCTGAAAGTCGGCACGGAGACGGAAGATTTTGTCAAGCTCTCCCAGCGGATTGGACGTAAGACGGGCGGCATCTGGACAGCCGGGATGACCTCGGCCATCCGCGAGAAAACGGAGGGCGCGGCCTGGTTCTTCCTGCGGGGCAAGGGCACGATGGCCCAAACCGATGATTTGTTGGATATTATGCGGGATATTCTGCTGACGGTGCAGTTGGATAACAAGGAACGTTTCAAGCAGATCTTGCTGGAGATGAAGGCTCGCCGTGAGGCCGGCTTGATCCCCGGTGGCTCCAGCGTGGTCGATACGCGCCTCCGCAGCGCCTTCAACGAGGCTGACTGGGCCGAAGAGCAGATGAGTGGCCTGACGAACCTCTTTTTCCTGCGAAACCTGATCGAGCGCATCGACGACGAGTGGCCGGCGCTGTTGATGAAATTGAAGGATATTCAGCGCACCCTGCTCAACCGGAACGCCATGATCTGCAACGTGACCGTCGATGCCGACAACTGGGCCACATTCCAGCCCAAGCTGACCGGTTTCTTGGGTCAAATATCGGCCCGACCAATGTCGTTGGCCCGCTGGCGGCCCATTTACGACAGCGCCGCCGAGGGGTTGACCATCCCGGCCAAAGTCAACTACGTCGGCAAAGGGGCCAATCTGTACGATCTGGGGTATGAACTCCACGGCTCCCATCTGGTTGTCACCAACTTCTTGCGGACAAGCTGGTTGTGGGAGCGGATACGAGTGCAGGGCGGCGCTTACGGCGGCTTTTGCAGTTTCGACTCCCACTCCGGCGTGCTGAATTATCTCTCCTACCGCGACCCCAATCTATTGGGCACGTTGGATAATTATGATAACGCCGGTCGATTTCTGCGGGAGGTGGCGTTAGACGAGGATGCCATCACCAAGAGCATCATCGGGGCCATCGGCCAGATCGACACCTACCGCCTGCCCGATGCCAAAGGGTATGTGTCGATGATGCGCCACCTGTTGGGCGTAACCGATGAACTACGCCAGCAGCGGCGCGAGGAAATATTAGGCACAACCCAGGCCGATTTCCGGGCCTTCGCCGATGTCTTAGATGCGGTCAAGAAACAGGGGCGCGTCGTCGTCCTCGGCTCCGAGGAGGGCATCCGGGCAGCCAACGAGGCCCGAAATAATTGGTTGAGGGTACAGAAAGTTTTGTAGGGTAACCGGTTACAATCACAATATCCCCTTTTTCTCCAAATAGATCCGGGCCGCTTCGGTTCGATTGGTGACTCGGA
>CAZWZZ010001307.1:0-1820 GCA_964638395.1 uncultured Caldilineaceae bacterium | reverse complement strand
CTGCTAAAAAAGGGGGTTGATGCTGGAAGAATTAAAGCCACATCTGATCATCGTCAAGCTATTCAAGAAAGCGATATTTCTTTTATTTGTGTTGGCACACCTAGCAACGCTAACGGTAGTTTGAACCTGGCTTATATTAAAAAAGTCTGTGAAGGCATTGGTGAAGATTTGGCTCAGAAAGATAGCTATCACGTCATCGTGGCCCGGAGTACGATGCTGCCGGGAAGTACGGAAGACGTTGTCATTCCGACCATCGAGCAGGCATCTGGCAAAAAAGCCGGACAGGATTTTGGGGTTTGTTTCAACCCGGAGTTTCTGCGCGAGGGCAGCTCGATCAAGGATTTTTATGATCCGCCATTTACAGTTATCGGAGCCACCGATGAAAAGGCGGCGGCAAAAGTCACCGATCTATATGCCATGCTCGACGCCCCTTTGATGACCGTCCCTATCAAAGTGGCCGAAATGGTCAAGTATGCCAACAACGCTTTTCACGCTCTGAAAGTAACGTTTGCCAACGAAATTGGGAATATTTGCAAGCAGCAAAATATTGATAGCCACCAGGTCATGGATATTTTCTGCCAGGACACAAAGTTAAACCTCTCTCCCTATTATTTGAAGCCCGGTTTTGCCTTCGGCGGGTCTTGCCTCCCTAAAGACCTGCGGGCCATTCTTTATCATTGTCGTCATTTTGATGTCCATCTGCCGGTAATGGAAGCGATCTTGCCCAGCAACCGCCGTCAAATCGATCAGGCTTATAAAATGATTAAACGCAGTGGGAGTAAGAAAGTTGGCGTCTTGGGCTTTAGCTTTAAGGCCGGCACAGACGATTTGCGAGAAAGCCCAATGGTCGAATTGATCGAATATATTATCGGCAAAGGTTATACGATCAAAGTGTATGACAAGAACGTATCCCTGGCTAACCTTCAGGGAGCTAACCGCGCTTATATCGAACAAGAGATTCCCCACATTGCTACCCTTATGGCCGATACCATCGAAGAAGTTCTGGCAGACAGTGACGTTATAGTCATCGGTAATGGGTCTCCTGAATTCAAAAAAGCTTTGGATAAAAAGAGAGATCATCAAACTATTATTGATCTTGTTCGTATTGTTGAGGATATCGATCACCTGGATGATCGCTACCAAGGCATTTGCTGGTAGTCACTTTCTGACGCCGACGTTTGTATTAAAAGTAGGAAGCAGTCTCGATGGAGGCATAACCTTGCTAGTTCACCTCGCCAGGTCTGTGGCCTATAGTCAGAGGTCACAGACCTCCTTCGAGCTTGAAATTTGGATATACTGAGTCCACAACCTGTGCCGGTCTGGCCAAAAATGATCTGTTTTTAACCTGTTAATTCAGATTCAAACCAAATTCAAATCTAAACGTGTTATACTAGAGATTGTTGCTTAATTGATTGGACATTTATAGATTAATGTATTATAAAGTAACAATGGCTTTATCTCTCGCTCCACCCACCCACCCACCCACCCACCCACCACCCATTCTACGTCCAGCAAAGTGATTCTACTTTGCCTCTTAACTCAATTTTGTTGATTTAAATTTCTAAATGAAACCTGGGAGCCTGTTTTGGTATGAAATTTGAGATCGTACAATCGCTAGAGGAAGAAAACTGGCGGCAGTTCCTCAATGAAAACCCTATGGCGAATGTTTTCCATAGCCCCGAGTTTTTTCAATTTCTTGGCCAAGCAAAAGGCTATACCCCTCGATTATGGGCCGCTATCAGTGACGGCCAAATCTATGCTCTTATAACGCCAACAGAAGTGACATTAATGGATGGGCTGCTTACCCGGTTGACGACCCG
>CAZWZZ010001306.1:0-1824 GCA_964638395.1 uncultured Caldilineaceae bacterium | reverse complement strand
ACAGCGTTTTGGGCGGATTTCTCGCTCCTTCAGCCTGCCCTGAGCGTAGTCGAATGGGTCGCTGCTAATGAACAAGCACCCTTCGATACACTTCGCTACTCAGGATGCTTGTTCATTAGCAGCGACGATAGGAGCGAGAAATCCCTAACGTCACCGTTTACCAAGAACCGTTTCAGGGATTTCTCCGTCGAACTTCATCCGGCGGACAGTCGAAGAGGCTACGGAACGACACGCCTGAGTTTATCAGGAATGGGGTTAAGTTGCCTGATTATGCTTGAAAGTAACTCGATAGGCAAACCCGGCTCGACTGGCCCGCAGTTAGATGCTCTGAGCCGGTCTCAGGCTGTTCCGAGATTTAAATTCGTCACATTGGAGTTGCCTCACTCCTCAGCGTCCCTGTAACACTTTCCACCAGGCCCCGGCGATACCGCCCAAAAGATTGACCACCAACAGCAGCGAAAAGGCCAACACAAAGAGGGCCATCCCCCCGCCCATCAACCACGATCCCAGCGCATTGTACCGTTTAGCCTGGCGGGTGGAGGCCAGCAATTCGGCATACGTGCCGCCGTATAACAAATCGGCTTCGACCGTACCCTCGCCGGCAGCCGTGCCGATGGCGACGACGGCTGCCCCCCTGCCGAAACCGCGATAGCTATAGTTGCTACAGCCGGACTGTTCCTCCGTAGGTTCCGGCGCAGCGCTCCTCTCCGGCGGGTTGAGAAGCTGGTAGGGACTCTCGTTGATCGTGACCACGCCATCGGCGACCGTCACTCGCAGCGGGGCAGTCATTTTATCCCGCAGGGACCAACTCCCTCGATAAGAACAGCCATAATCGTAAACGACCAGATTATTGTCGAAGGGAACGGTGTCGGTGTTGATCTGCCCCTCGATGAGGACCAGGTCGCCGGGGGACGTCGTCGCCAGGGCTGCCGCCGGCAGCGGGGACAACTGTTCGGCCCGCTCATCCTGGGGGACATCCCAACGAAAGAGGACAATGCCTATGACGAGGGTGGCAAAACCGAAAATTTCGAGGAAAATCAGGATCTTTTTCATAAGATTAGGTTTGACCAGGGGCCACAAGGAGGCCAAGTCTTTCGTTACCCTCGCTCTACTCGGGATGCTGGCTCTTGTTGCGTAATAGCCCAACTTCCGGCGAACCCCATCGTTTTTCCCCTCTGGTTGCTGAGCCTATTCGATCCCAAACCTACTGGCAAGCCAGGGCGTTACGTTGCCAATTCCTGGGTGGCCAGCCGTTTGATGTAGGCCAGAATCGCGCCGATGCCGTTGAGGCGCTGCGTGGTCAAAACCTTATGCAGGCCCATATCCAGATAAAAATTACCCGGCACGCCGACGACCTGCTCCGGGGTGGCCCCGGTCAGCCCTTCGCCGAGAATGGTGGCGTAGCCCCGCACCGTCGGCGACTCCGGCGGCACATCGAAGTAGAAATGCATGCCCCCATTTTTTCTTTCGGCGTGAATAAAAACCGGGGTCATACATTCGTGAACCTGCTCCATATCTGTCTCTCGATCCAGCCATTCCGGCAAGGGCGGCATCCGCTCCGAATATTCCAGTAACAGTTCCAGTTTCTCCTTCCCCTCGAACCAACGAAATTCTTCGATGATTTCCTGGAGACGTTGGGGTAATTCAATCGGCGTATCGCTCATTGGGTGGCTCCTTTCTTCAATTTAATTTCTATACACTTTTCAATCAATGGCTCACATTGTAGTCGAAATTGTAAAATTCGCCCAGTTTTACCGCCGGTCAGTCAAAATGAGCGTTGCTGATTGTTTTGAGTTTTTAGGGGGTGTGATGTAAAATTTGAAG
>CAZWZZ010001305.1:0-1824 GCA_964638395.1 uncultured Caldilineaceae bacterium | reverse complement strand
ATTTCTGGATAGCTACGATCCATATCAAGCCGGTTGATTATAACCGAATCGCGCCATTCTGTAAATCAAGTGGCCAGGGGAACAACAATTCTCATGTGGAGCCAGACCCTAAAGGTTTCGTCCCTAAAGGTTACTTGAAAGCAGCTTCTTATAGGGATTCTTCGCTATCGCTCAGAATGACATAAAACTTAATTTACGGTGTAGCAAAATCGGGGCAGGGCTTCAGACCGTAGCACATCCGGTTCTCCAACCGTGTCCGAAACGTGACTGTCTCTCCAACCGCTTTGGCCTGGGCCAGCCGCGCCCGGATACGGGCCAGACCGGCCTGGTACGCCTCCTCTGAGAGCAGGATCAACTGGGAGCAGGAGTCTTTACGATGCCAGTAACTATCGAAAATCGCCTCGCCGCTCACGCTCTCCTCGATGTATTGCACCACCGGGCTGTGGATCTGCTCAAAACCGGCGTCACGCAGCATCGCTTCCTGGGCGGCCAGGGGGGGAAAACGCCGGAGGTCGGTCTCCCGCACCCCATCGAAATAATCAAAAAGCCACCAATCGCCAGGTTGGCAGGCGTGCGGATCGACATTGACGATGGCCAGGATACCGCCGGGACGCAGTAGCTCATACGCGGCTTGGACGACCTGCGCTTTGTCGGGGAAATGATGGAAGGCGTGGACGCAGAAGACCAGATCGAAGCTGGCGACGACGAAGGGTGGGGCCGGAGCGGAGGCTTGCGTCAGGCGATAAGTCGGATCAAGATGGCGAGCCTGGGCCAGCATACCGGCTGAAAAATCGAGGCCAAACAATCGGGGCGCAGGGCGGCGATCTGCTGCCAGACCGCGCAACGATTGCCCGGTCCCGCAGCCCAGATCGAGCAGACGGTCGGCCCCCACCCGACGGGCGAGGCCCTGCAACGCCGGCCCAATCCCGGCCAGATAGCTACCCTGCCGGGTCCGCCGGTCATAGTCAGACGCAACCGTATCGTAATCGACGGAACGGTGATTCATCGGGTGGGGTCTCCTTACACATTGTCGTCTGATACCGATACTTTGCTGGCTGATTCGTGGTAGCCTGGCCGGGGTGATTTCAATCGCTTACTTTAGGATCTTATTTGCAGGCGATCCGTCCGTTGCAACTTGGGGATAGAGTCGAGACCGGTGGCGAACATGGCGATGGCCAGTTCGGTGCGGGTGATGTCGATCTCATCGAGGATGGCCTGTTCGGAGGTGACGGCGGCCTTGAGGAAGGGACCGGCCATCCCGCCCAGGGTGGCCCCCAGGGCCAGACATTTGGCCAAATCCAAGCCGCTACGCAGGCCGCCGCTGGCGATGACCGGCAGACCGGGCGCAGCCTGGCGGACGGCCAGAAGGGACTCGGCGGTGGGCAGGCCCCAATCGACGAAGGTGGCGGCCACCCGGCGGCGGATTTCGGTATCGGCCCGGTGCATCTCCACCTGGCTCCAACTGGTGCCGCCGGCCCCGGCCACGTCGATGGCGGCGATCCCGGCCTCGACCAGGCGGCGGGCGGTATCCCCGGCAAAGCCCCAGCCAACCTCTTTAGCGATGACCGGCACGGGCAACGCCCGGCAGACAGTTTCGATTTTGGACAGCAGGCCCCGAAAGTTGACATCCCCCTCCGGCTGGACAGCCTCCTGGAGGGCGTTGAAATGAAGAATGAGGGCGTCGGCCTCGATCATATCGACGGCCCGGCGGCACTGGTCGATCCCATAGCCGTAGTTGAGCTGGACCGCGCCCAAGTTGGCCAGGAGAATGGTGGTTGGGGCAAATTGACGGATGGCAAAGCTCTGGGCCAGGGCGCTATCTTC
>CAZWZZ010001304.1:0-1826 GCA_964638395.1 uncultured Caldilineaceae bacterium | reverse complement strand
GGGGCGCTCCCGGCCTGGGCCAGGAGGCTGCCGGCCCCGGTCGAAGCCAACTGGAGTTGGTAGCTGCTGTCGCTGCCGATGCCAACCGCCCCGGCCAGCGAGCCGTCGATGGTGGCCGCCCGCAGGGTGTCTCCCTCGCTGGCGCCGTAGATGTCGATCCGCCCCTGTTGGTCGGTCAAGCCCTGGTCGATGGCCACCGTCACTTGATCGACGATGGTGTAGAGAGCCACCAGGGTGTTGGGCACGGCCCGGCCTTGCGGATCACGAACGGCCAGTTGAACGGAGGCCGCGCCGGTTTTGCCGCTGTTGTTGACGCTCAGTGTTGGGAAGGGTAGCAGATCGCTTGGAAATACGGACGGCCCGGCCATCAGCCCCCCGCGAGTGGTTGGGGTTTGTAGGTGGGGATAGTGATCGACGATAGTCTCCCAATCGGCCTGTTCGTTGAGGCGGTACTGCTCGGTGAACTGGCAGTTGTCGCTCCAGTTTTGGCTGCGGTCGCTCAACTCGGTGGCGTTGTATTGGTAGAACATCATCGTGGCGTTGCTGCTGTCGTCGTTATTGGTGACGACGCTCTCCTCAGTGCAGATTGCATCGACCTGACCGGTGAAGTTGCCGTTGCCATCGACCTGGCGCATGAAATAAGAGTCATGTAGGAAGAGGGCGTAATGACCAAATTCGTGGATCAGGGTCCGGTAGCCCCTCGGCTCGTTCCAGTCCCCCTGGTTGCCGGAGCCGCCATCCCAGAAGCGCCCGACGCGGATGGTGTGGGCCTCGTCGTCGGAGAGGATGCCGCCCACAAAGGCGTAGGGCCGCACCGTGTTTTTGGTCGAGAATTGGAAATCGGCCCCGGCCCAGTTTTCACCTTTGTCGTAGATGGTCACCTGGCCAAAAGCCATCTGGCCGTCGGTCACGTCGTAGAGGTAGGCCGAGGCGTTGGCAAAGGCTTCTTCGAGCATCGCCAGATACGCATCGGTGGCGTCCCACTCGGCGGAGGCGACGATGTTGAACAGGATAAGCGGGTTCTCCTCGCGGACGACGAGGCGCTGCTCGCCGCTGGTTTCGGTGACGCGGAAGGGTTGGGGAGCGCCGTCGGAGTCCAAACCGAGGTTGGTCAGGGTGGTGCGGTAGGCCCAGCCGTCGTGACCGGCGCGGGTAGTGGGTTGTTCGCCGATTTGGTGGAGGGCCACCAGAGCGGTCTCCTCAGCCAGAGGGCCGGGGTTGAAGAGTCCCGCCGGGTCGGTCACAGTCGCGCCGCTGACCTGGGTCACGGCCTCACCGGCCGCGTAGATGGCCGCCCCGCTGATGGGGTTGCCCCCTTCATCAACCACCTTGATGTACCAGGGCACGGCTACCCGGAAGAGGGGGCTGTTGCTGCCCCCGGCTCCCCACCGGATGGGGCTGCGATCATAGTCGGGCAGGGGGCGAAGCCGGAAACGGACGTTGTCATTTTTGATGAGGTCGGCCTCGACATTCCAGACAAAGGTGTGGGCCGTGCCACCCGGTGAGGCCGTCAGGTTGGTCACCCCATCGCCGCCGGGACCGAGTGTGGCCGGGTGCCACTGCCCGCCGCCCACAGGCGAATATTCGGGCAAAATGCGGGGCACATCATCCCCGTCGGGATCGTAGAGAGTGTAGTCGATGGCCAGGGTAGCGCCCTCGTTGATGTAGGGTGTGGAGAAAAAGTCGGCGTCCGCCGTGGGGCCGGGGCGAGAGATAAAGGCATAGGGCGGATTGTTGACGAGGGGGGCGTGGTTGCGGCGGCTGTTGACATAGACCCGGCTGGGCCAGTCGTCGGCGCTGGCCACGGCTAAATCGAGATCGCCATC
>CAZWZZ010001303.1:0-1827 GCA_964638395.1 uncultured Caldilineaceae bacterium | reverse complement strand
TGAATATTTTACCGGATCGGCATGTTCAAATCGTTGGGGTAATTCGGCCCTAGCTTGAAAAGGCGAAAAGAGACGACCAAATTTTGGTGCTGATCCCCCTGTTTGAACATCCCAAAGGATAAACCTTCGCTGGGATAATCCAAATCCAGAACTTGCACGGTGTAACCACCGGTGTTGGGGGTAGCGAAATTATTTTGCACGGGCACGTAATAGTTGTTGCCAAACTCCGGAGGATAGGCAAAGCCGCCACTAATCCGGCTGGGGACGGTGCTATAGTTGACCCCGAACGAGGCTTCCGGCAAAAATTCGCCGTCGATGTCAAAAGCTCGGAAATAGGTAATCAGGCTATCTTCCTGAGAAAAGTAGGCGTCCACGACCCGCCAGCCATACTCGGCTGTTCGTCCGGCCCCCTGAATCTCCCGGATAAAAATCTGCCCGTTGGTTAAGGTGTTCAATTGACCGATAACCGAATTGTTCCACTGATCCGTATTGTGGGACAGGCTCAACGGCGTATCAATATTGACCCCATAAAAACGATGTGTCATCTCAGACATGGCTTGCTCCTTATTTAGTTATAATTGATGAGATAGCATAATTTAATTGGGATGGTTCATATCCCCAAGAAATTTGGTTGACAACGTCGTAAAACGTAAAGCGCAAAACGTAATGATTTTGACAAAATAACCGCTTACGTTTCACGTTTTTCGTTTTACGGGGTGACGTTGTTCAATCCGGCGGGTAAGCAAGTGTCAACCTATTTGTGAACCATCCCATTTAATTATAGGGACTTTCGACATAGGAGTAAAGGGAACTAAAATTGTGGATGCTGTCCGGGTCGGAATGGAGCGATCAAAGGGGCAGTTTGGCCGGTCAAAGCCAGGTGGCTGATGCTTTCGGCCACGATAGGTGTCAACAGGATGCCGTAGGAGTGACCGCCGGTGGCCATAAGCAGCCCCTCGACGGCGGTGGGGCCCAACACCGGCAGCCGGGCCGGGCCGGTCGGGCGCAAGCCAGCGCTCATCTCGACCACGGCCAATTCGGTGACACGGGGAACCATATTTCGGGCCTTCCGCAGAATGTGGTAGATGCCGCTGACCGTCGGCAAGATGTCGAACCCGGCCTCCCGCTCCACCGTCGTGCCGACCACCAGGCGACCATCGGCCCGAGGTACTAAATAAACCGGGCCGAGAACGGGTTGGCGGAGCAACGGTTCATCCGATGACATTTGCAGCATCAACGTCTGCCCTTTGCGAGGACGAACCAGGCCGCTCAAATCTTGGGGCAGTCCCGGCATCTGGCCGCTCCAGGCCCCGGCGGCCAGAATGACGGTGTCGCTCGGCAGAAACGCCGTCGCCGTCCGTACCCCGCGTACCCGCCCCGCACCGGTCACGATCTCCGTCACGGGCGTCTGCTCGTGCAGCACGCCCCCCGCTTGCCTGAAAGCCCGGCATAGGGCCGTGACCAACTGCCGGTTATCGACGTGGTGGGCCAGCGATGTATAGATAGCCGCCAGGACCCTCGGTCCCAGGTTCGGCTCGCGGGATCGGGCCGCCTGGCCGGATAGCCACTCGACCGGGAAGCCAAAATGGCGATGAAAATCATACTGTCGCCGCAGCCGGGTGGCCGCCTTATCCATCAGCGCCACAAAATAGCGGCCGGCAGTCTGATAATCCAGCTCAACCTGACCCGCCCTTTCCACCGCCTCGGCAAAAGTGGGCCATCGCTCGTGGCTGGCCCGCTGCAAGGCGAACAGGGCATCATTAAACGCATCCGACAGCTTCCAGGGCATCAACATCCCGGCGGCGGCCCACGTCGCCCCCCGGCCCA
>CAZWZZ010001302.1:0-1835 GCA_964638395.1 uncultured Caldilineaceae bacterium | reverse complement strand
CAAACGTTTCTTCGAGTTGCAAAACAAACTCCATCAAGCCGAAAGAGTCGAAGCCGTCTTGCGTTGAAAAAAGCGGTTCATCCGGGGCGACATTTTTTTTGTGGAGGGTCGTGGATACCAGTTGTGAAACTTGTTGCTCAACTGTCTGAGGGGTGGGGGCGTGGCTAAATAAACTCATACTGATGCCTTTCTTTATAGTAAATTACAATTTTAATCTAAGTTATCAACTATTTTTGACAGGATCAACAAGATTTCTTTATCAACTCAATCTTGTAAATCCTGTCAAAATCTTTTGTGTAAATAACTTGATCGTAAGTTACTGGGTGATGATTTTGGCCCAATCGGGCAGTTCAACGGCTGCCAATTGGTCGGCAGTTAAGGTTAGTTCATCGCTGCCTTTCCGGGGCTTGAAGCCAGCTCCCATCAGCAACATCCGCAACGGTCGATTAGAACCGTTAGAAATATATCGACAGCGGTAAGTCTGGAACTTGGCCAGGGGATGGCGCAACATACCGACGAGCATCGCCAGCGATAGGCCGCGAGCGCGGGTGCGGCAGGAGATAGCCAGGCTTTCGATGAGAGCCTCGCCGTTGCCGGTTGGTTCCAGATGGACAACGCCGCAACGTCCCATATCGCCATAGTCGTCCTTCATTTCAGCCACGATGACGTGGGTTTCGTCAGGCTGGCTAAGACGGCGGGTAGCCTCTTCAACCGGCAGGATGCCCAGATTCATGCGGTGGGTGCGGGTCAGCAACTCCTCCACCCGGCCCAAATCTTGCGATTCGTAGGGACGAATCGTAAGCCGAATGTCACACTGCCGCAGGAATTCTTCATAGTCAATCGCCGTTTCCTCATCTTTGGACCGGTTCAATTGTTCCTTGTACATCTGAGGCCGACGGCGACCTTCCTCGGTGACGTCGCCGTTGTTATTGGCCAGGTAGTCCGCCAAATTTGTCACCGACCAACTGGTTATACCGGGCACCTGGGCTGCAATTGAGTCCCGCTCGAAGGGGTCATTATCAATGAAAGCAGTATCCAACGGGTTAACACTGAGGGTATCAATAATTCTTCTGACTTTTCGGATTTTTGGGCCGAGGTCGGCTTCAACCTGGACAAAGGTATCTTGCCATCCAAATTTTTCGATGGCGGGGGGAATAATATTAGCGGGGTTTTGGGTGGCGAGGGCTTGTAAAATGCCCTGGTCACTCAGTTGGGGCATGACCTTATCGGCTGTGGCATTGACGGTATCGTCTCCTTCTTCGAGAATACCGTCCAGAATAGTTTCGTCGAGATCCCAAATCACAAGTTTCAGAATACGCATGAGGTCGCTCCTGTTGAGGTTACGTTGGTTGATGGACACGTTGGATAGCGAAACACGGACACTAACTGTCTATTCAGGAAAAGTAAATCAGCTACGGGAGAAATTTCTTAACAGTTTAAAGCAAAATGAGAATGATAACAATAAGACATGGGTAACGGGTAGGATGAATTTTTGCCAATCAGGAGATTGGACACTGATTCAGTTCAACGGAAAAGCAAGTAGTTGAGGGTAACTTGGCTTAATTTTCGCCCAAAAATTGCTTTGTAGCCACTTACTTTGGGACGTTTGAGCCTGGATTGTACAAATCCCACTCAACTGGACCAGTGCCGGAGATTGGTTGTGAGGAATATCTGAATAATTAACTAAAGATGAACCGATGACCTACCCCGGCCCCTCTTCCAGATCAAAAATCGAGGGTCGGCGGGGGGCGCAGTTGGGGCAGCCCTGTTTGGGGTCGGGGACAATGCTGAAACATTCGCTGCACCAACCCTCAACCTGTACCTCTTTTTTGAAA
>CAZWZZ010001301.1:0-1836 GCA_964638395.1 uncultured Caldilineaceae bacterium | reverse complement strand
ATCGGCCTGACGATCCTCTTCGTGCTGTCCCAGCCGCCCAGCCTGATGATCTACGATCCCGGCCCGCTCGCGCTGGCTGTGATGGCCACGCCGGTGGGTATCGGCGCAGCCTGGCTGCTCAAGGGGCTGGCCCGCCGGATGCGGCCCCATCTCTTTCAACAGTCGGATAAACAGGCTTTGCAAATCATCCTGATCGCCGCCCTCGTGACCGGCTTGATAGAGTCGCTGCTTTTAGGCTAACCGTATGAGAAAAACCAGACCCTAAAGGTTTCAAAATTTGATTTCTTGACCAGATTGAGTCCCAAATTGCTCAAATTTTCGCCTGAAATTGACTTCGGAAACCTTTAGGGTCTTGAACTGCGTAAGTTCTAAACTTTAAGGGGAAAAGGCGCTCAAATTACTAGATTACCACTACTAGGCTCCAAGATGGAAGGTCAGCTATGATGAGACACTTATTAACACACTTGAGTCAGTTTTTACGAAAGTCTAAAAAAGGGCAAAGTATGGTCGAGTTGGCCATCATTGCCCCCATTGCTATTTTTATGATGCTCGGCGTTTTCGAGGTCGGCTGGGCCTTGCGCAGCTACATCGTCCTGGTCAATGCCAACCGGGAAGCCACCCGCTTTGCCATCCGGCCCAACTACCTCGATTTTTCGATCAAAGATGTGACGGAGGTTGGCTATGAGCAGGTTCTTACCCACACCAATACCAGTCTCAGTAATCAACTCGATATCGATTTCGAGACCAACAGTAAGCTGATTGTCTCCCACGTCGTGGTCGATACTGGCTCCCCGTTCAAACCGGCTCTCCCGACTGAGGATCCGTTAAAAAATTGGGAACCTTGTGACACTATCAATGCAACGAATGTTTATACCTATGACGATTTGATCCTCCATCCTCAGGTCCCCGGCTGGGAATATTACGCTCGCTCATTCCCGACCGGAACGGTCACTTCAACTTTGATTAATTTTGAAGAACAAATAGAGGATTGGACGCTACAGAACAACCGCTTTAACTGTGAATTTATGAAAAAGAACCCCGGCGACGTACCGTTGCCCAACAATTTTATTGTTACCGAAATCTTTTTTGATCAGCCCCAGTTATTCGGTTTTCCACTTATTTCCAACCCCTTAACCGACCCGGTACCGTTGTACACACACACCGTTATGCGCCTGGCCCCCAGCGCCCGCACCGATGACGTGGTGGATACGGTTGGTCCGACTTGTGACTCATACCCTATCATTGTTCACAAAGATACAATCGAGTATGGGACAAACAATAAACTGAACCAGGAAGTTGATATTTTTGATGGCAACGACTCCGGGGATTGGGGCTGGTTAGCCTGGGACCCTGATAAATCTGTCGGCTCAAACGAGCCTTACTTGGAAGAAGCGTTGAATAATGACGGAAGGATGGCGATTAATGATTACACCAACGCCAGAGATCCGAGCGACCACGGTCTTAGCGCCGGCGACTATGTGGCTTCTATTCAAGGTGTTAAATCGGCTGTTGAAGCCAGCAGTGAGTTGGTTACCGCCTTGATTGACCAAAAGATTCGTATTCCGGTTTGGGATGTGTTCGATAAAGGCACAGGTGGCGACGCAGACGCATACCACATCGTCGGGTTCGCCTGGGTTCGTATTGAAGAGTCCGGTATTGATGTTTCTGGCAAGACCATTATGGCCACTTATTTAGGTGACGCTTCGAAGGGATGTGACGGTTCCTCTGGCGGCGGCGGAGGAGGAGGCGGCGGCGGAGGCGGCGGTGGTTCCACCCCCACGCCCACCCCAACCGACAAACCCGGCGGTGGCCCCAAGACCGCGACCCCGACCCCAA
>CAZWZZ010001300.1:0-1840 GCA_964638395.1 uncultured Caldilineaceae bacterium | reverse complement strand
GCCTACGCCAGAGTGGTCGTCAAACAATCCTTCACCGGGGATAACTTTAGCGGCAGTTGGGTGGTGTTGGTCCATCTGGCCGAGCGGGGAGAGACCTGGACCCCCCCGCTGCCGGTGGTGGTCAAGATTGCCTCGGTCAGCCTGATTGAGAAGGAGTGGCGGGCCTATGAGCGACACATCGCCGGACGGTGGCCCTACAGTGCGGCCATTCAAGCGCCGCCGGTGGTCGCCGATAGCGGGGAGCTGGCCGGGTTGGTGTATGATCTGGCCGGGGAGGGGGTGTTCGGGGTGGAGAGCCTGCGCCGCTTCTGCCGCCGGGCCGAGACGACCGCTGCCGACATCGGGCGCATCTTCGGCCAGGTTAGCCGGGTGTTGGACTCTCTGCTGCCGCCCCGCCGGATCGAGGATCAGTATGGGCTGTGGGCCAGCTACGATCCGGTGCTGCCGGTCAACCTGCTGGTCGCGGCCCAACCGGAGACGCCGCCACCCGCGACCAAGATCAGCTCGACCGACCGCCCGGCGGCCACCATCAGCCCCCGCACGGCGGTCAGCCTGGAGCAGTTTGTGGTGACGAAAGTCAATCCCCAGGATGACACCGTCAGCCTGAACGCCGAGCGGCCCGCCGACCGGCTGCCGGACCACTCCTTTTTTGCCCGGCTGAAATTCGCCGAGGGGCAACTGCCCACCTACGACATCGAGCAGCGCATCGAGCGCATCAGCGGCCAGGTCATCGCCACCCGCGACAGCGAATGGACCACGATTATGGAGCAAGCCTTACCCGACCACCCCCTGGACCGGACGCAGCCGACGGTCACGCTGGCCGGGCTGACCTTGCCCAACCCCTTCCCGGCGATGGCCCGCAGTCTGCGTCGCCACCGCTCGGTCAAGGTCAACCTCATCCACGGCGATCTGAACCTGGGCAACATTCTGGTCATCGGCGGCGGGCCGGAGATTCGGCTGATCGACTTTGCCGAGGCCCGCGTCGATCACGTCCTGCACGATTTTCTGCGGCTGGAGACGGAGATCATCGTTCATCTGCTGGCCCCGCTGCTGGCCGAGCAAGGGCTGCCCCTGGCCATGCTGCGCCCCTTCTTCGAGCAGCTTCATTGCGCCACCTTTCATTCTACTGTGTCTAGTGTGTCCCCCACCGCTACCCCGCCGTCCGGCCTGGAGAAGCCCTTCGTCGCTCTGACCGCCATCCGCGCCCTGGCCCGCAAGCATGCTCTCTTCAACCCGGATGAGGCCGCCGAATATTACGAGGCGCTGACGATCTACCTGCTGGGGGCGATGAAGTTCGGCAATCTGACCCGTGAACCGGGGGAGGCTCGCCCCTGGCCGAAGGAAGTCGCGTTTTGGAGCGCGGCGGTGGTGCAGGCCGTGTTGACGGAGGGGGTGGGGTGTGAGGAAGCGGTCAAGGTGACCGAGTCGGAGACGCCTGAACCAGCGTCAGCGCCTGAACCAACCCCCTCACCGCCCCCGGCAAACATCGGCATCAACATCGGCGGCAGCGTCGGCGGGAACGTAGATAGGAACATCGTGGCGGGTGGGAATGTCGGCAAAGAGCGTGACTCGGCGACGGATAATCCGGCCCGCTCCGGCGATTCGCCCCAGTTGACCGTCGGCGGCGATGTGGGGGGGGATGTGTCCGGCAATATCGTGGCCGGGGGGGATGTCGTGGAGCGGCGGGAGGTGTTCAATGTGACCACCGATCGCCGGGACACGCCCGAACTGCGCCAGCGAGAGCGGCTGTTGAATGTCACCCGGCAGCGAGTAGCGACGCTTCCGCCGGGAGCGTCGACCTACGCCCTGGAACTCCATCCCCAGGCCGTTGAGTCTGATC
>CAZWZZ010001299.1:1265-1840 GCA_964638395.1 uncultured Caldilineaceae bacterium | reverse complement strand
GGAGGGGGTGGTTCCCGGCGGCGGTCTGGCCTACCTCAACTGCATCCCGGCGGTGCGCCAGGTGCAGGCCGAGCGTGACGGGGAGGTGGCCTGGGGCGTCGAGGCCCTGGCCCGCGCTCTGGAAGCGCCCTTTTATCATCTACTCCACAACGTCGGCGTCGAGGCCCCGGCGGCCGTGCTGGCCGAAGCCCGGCGACACGGCCCCACTGTCGGCTACGATGCCCTCACCCGACACATCGTCGATATGAAAGCCACCGGCCTGGTCGATAGCGCCGGTATCCTCCGCGTCGCGTTGGAGACCGCCGTCAGCGGCGCAGCGATGGCCCTGACGACGGATACGCTGGTGTTGCATCGCCGACCGAAACAGAGTTCGGAGCCGTAAATAGACATTATACCGATTAGTCTTAATCCATCCGCAACGTTTACTTACAAGTTGTCCTCAGCCCCTTTTTAACCTAGCTTCTCCCGATTCTGCAAAAATATGGTATAATGCGGCCTGCTTAACCTGGCGAGGAGACCCATTATGACCAAAGTAACCATAACAGCGCAGAGGTGCATTTGATGAGTGAAGTATG
>CAZWZZ010001299.1:0-1255 GCA_964638395.1 uncultured Caldilineaceae bacterium | reverse complement strand
AAACGTAAGGGTTTTCTGAGTAAGTCATTACGTTTTACGTTTCACGTTTTAGGGAGCCAGGAAAACGGGTCGGTTATTTGAATTTCATTTGAATTTCATTTGAATTTCATTCCATAGAGGAGTAATCAATGAGCGAGGCATGGCAACAAATCGGCAGTGTGGCCCCGGGGGGAACGGTCTTCGGGATGGCGATGGACCATACCGGACGCCACTGGCTGGCGACGGAGGCCGGGCTGTTTTTGCAGCAGGCGGCGGAGGGCTGGCTGGCCCTGCCCCACGGCCAACCGCTGCCACAGTTGAGCGCGATGACCTGCGCCGGGCGGACGCTCCTGGCCGGGAATGGGCAGGGGGAGATTGTCTACACTACCGATGGCGGGCAGCAGTGGTATCAAAGCCGCATCGTTCAGAGCGACAAGCCGATAAGCTGGCTGGTGGCCTCGCCCAATTTCGAGCGGGATCGGGTGCTGCTGGCCGGTACGAACGGGGCCGGGGTGTTGCGCTCGACCGACGGCGGGCGGAATTGGCGCTTGACCAACTTTGGCCTGCGGGATTTTTCGGTGCTGGCTCTGGCCGTGGCGCCGACCTGGGGCCGGCGGGAGTTTGTCTTCGCCGCCACCCTCGACGGTTTCTACCGCTCCCCCAACGGCGGGCGGGCCTGGAAAAAGGCGGACGCCGGGCTGGAGGGAACGGGCGTCCAGGCCATCGCCGTCAGCCCTGCCTTCGCCGAGGATAACACCCTGTTTGTGGGCACGGAAAGCGGCGGGGTTTTCCGCTCGACCGACCGGGGCCAAAGCTGGCAACCCTGCCAAAACGGTTTATCAACCGGGGGCGCACTGCCGTCGATCAACTGTCTGTGGCTGCATCCTGAGTTTGCGGCCACGCCGGTGATGCTGGCCGGGAGCGCCGAGGGGCAGATTTTCCGCTCGGTCGATAGTGGCCAATCGTGGCAGCCGGTGGCCGAAGGGCACGCCGTTCTCTGCTTCGGCGGCGACGACCATCATCTCTACGCCGGGCTGCACGAAGCGGGCCTATTGACCTCGACCGACGGTGGCCAGCGTTGGGTGACGGACACCACTTTGAATGCCCGGCCCCTGACCCGCCTGCTGGGGCACGGCCGGCAACTTTTTGCCTACGGTCCCTGGGAAGATGTGTGGCGGTCGGCGGACGACGCCCGAACCTGGGCTAAAGTGGCCGACCTGGATGATTACCGGCCCCTCTTTACCCTGGCGGCCTCAGCCACGGGGCTGCTGCTGGG
>CAZWZZ010001298.1:0-1843 GCA_964638395.1 uncultured Caldilineaceae bacterium | reverse complement strand
AGAAAATTATCACGCAGCAAGAGGGATGTAAAGTTGGGGTGGATCATGGTCGAAGTCGGCGCGGCTCTCGCTCAGACGCACGAGAATGATAAATTTCGTTCAATAATTTGATCGTCCATTAGAGCCATCCCTTAAAACGTTCACAAATGAGATAACCTGATTACGGTCACGGGTAAAGTGAACGCGCAACTGGATGTCTTGATCCAGATAGACTACATACGTCGTTTCTTTCGTGGCGATGTCAGTCGAGGCAGGAAGCGTATCACTATTCTGTGGGATTGTAACATATTCATTGTCAATCACCAACTGTTTTGATGATTTGTCAAATAGCCTATTGCGTTAACCGCCGGCCGCCAATACTACAATCAAAACAATCGTCGAGATAAAAAACGCAAAACCAATCAACCCCACAATAACCACCCACGGATCGATGCCCTGCGTCGTTGGCTGAGGCTGACCGTGCCAGTCGATAACCTGACCGTTCTTGAGGGTGACGTACTGTTGCGCGGTTTCAAGCTGGTCACTATCATACAACCAATTTTCGATGTCGGTGTCGGGCGGGCGCTGGATGGCCTGGGGCTGGCCCCAGGCCAGGCGCACCATCTCCGGGGTCATCTCGGCCACCATGTCCCGGTTGATGATCCGCCGGCACAATGCTTCGCCCCATTCCGCCCGTTTCTCCCAGATGCTCTCGACGCGCCCGGTGTCATCTTTGTCACTTCGGTGCTGGATAAACCACCAGGTCACCCAGCCCATAATGATGATGCTCACCGGGGCCGTGATAAAAGTTAAAATTAGGTAAATTCTATCGCCCATGTCCATAGTCGATATTTTAACATAACTCCGTAAATTCGGGTAAAATGTTTGGGTAGATGTATTCAGAATAGAATCAGCAGAATGATAAAATAAAAATCAGTAGACCGCAATTGCACCCTTCGATACAACCTCATTCTTCGGTTTACTCAGGATGCTGCGATCTACTGAAAATCCTTCAACGCGAAAATTCCTGGGCATCGAACCAGGTTTGCATTTCTGGGCGCAGGGACGGGGCGGGCACGGGCTGGCTGTAGTCAAGACGGTATTGATAATAGTGGGTGGCGTAGATGCTGTCGAAAATATCGGGCAGGGGCAGGGGCACATCGGGGTCCGGGGCACGCAGAGGGACGGGGATGGTGGGCAACGGCTCTGCGAGGGAGACGGGCCATATTTTGGAGAGGCGCAGGTTGGTCGCTTCGGCCCGGTTGAGCAAAATCACGTAATCGGTCTCGATGGGCGGCTCATTGACCTCCGGGCCGGGACGCTGCCCGCTGCGCAGCAGGTCGATCTCAACCAGATGCACCTCAGAACGCAACAGACTATCCCGTTTGCGCCGGTATTGGGCCAGCCCGCCGCCACTTTTGTTGGCCGGTGAGAGCAACTCAATGGCAGTGACCAGCGTTTTGGTCTCGGTCAGATAAATATTGACGGCCCGCCGCTTCATTGGTTCAGGAATCTCGATGGCCCGCTGGAGGGGAGCCTCCGGGATGACCACGGCCTGCCGCTGGGAGGTTGGCTGCGGCTGGGTCTCGATGATATTGACATCCGGGTAGACGTGTTGCGTTTCAGCAATGGTTAATTCCTGCAATACGGAATGAACGTCAACCTCGGCGTAATACTTCGGCACGATGATGGGGTTGAGGTGGCGCACAATCTCCTCGGCCAAATGGTGGTGAAATCCCCGCCAATGGCTGTTATCTTCGAGATAAGGATCCATACCGGGAAAGGGTGACGCCATATGAGCCTCCAAAAATTTGATTTCGTCTGTTTGATTATATACGGATCGCCCAAAATCTCAATTTCCACA
>CAZWZZ010001297.1:0-1844 GCA_964638395.1 uncultured Caldilineaceae bacterium | reverse complement strand
GCTGGCGTGGACTCCGGCCAAAACCTGGTTGACATCCACTTTTTCGTTGATGATAGTCACCTGATTTTGGAGATTCATCTGCTGCACCCTTCGCATCATCTCTTCAAACAACACCCCTCGCCACAGAAAAACCAGATGGAGCCGGGACAGTCGCCGGGCCGCCGCCAAAAGCGCGTCGATGCCTTTGCTCCGAAATTGGGATTTACTCCAGGGCGCTGACCCCACCATCAGCCTGATATCCGAGCGCAGGGGCAGCGGCGAGGGCGTGAAGCGGCTCGTATCGTGACCGGCCCGCACCAAATGGACATTGGTCAGGCCCCACTGCCTCAGCCGCTCGAAACTGCGCTCATCGGAAACGGTCACGGCGGCCAAGGTGTTGAAGTAAGAAAGGTTAGGCCGTTTTTGGCCGACCCCGCTGCTAATCGAATAGATGACCGGGCGTTTCAGCCAGCGGATGACCGGAAAAGGAAAGGGATCGGCATTGTAAAGATGGTGAAGCTGGATGTTGGGTTCCTGCGCCCGGATTGCTCTAAGTTGGTGAAAGCCAAACAGTAGCCGGGGTAGATAAATCGGTGATTGCTGGTTGGGATTGAGATGAATCAAATTGCCGCCGAAGTGGCGGCGCAGGACGTTCAACTCTTGCAGGCTGGCTTCGGTCCCCGCTATTTTAGGAGGCAGGTTGGTGATGTGGTACAAAATCTTCACGATGAGTGTTTGGCCGGGAGCGTTTCGGCAACGCCGGCGGATTTTTGACGACAGGCAGCCAGAACGCGGCTGTTTTGCCCCCCGAATTGTCCCCGTAAGCCATCGAGGAGGCCCAGGCGAATCGCGGTGGCCGTGTGGGATTGGCCGTTCAGCCGAACTTTGGCCGCCAACGCCACGCTGTAGAGCGTCCAGAACCCCATAAAGAAGGGCTTCGAGAAGCGGCAGAATTTGCGGATGAAGCGGAAGCGATTGCGAATGATGTAGTAGACGTAGAGCGTCTCCCGAAATTCCGAGGAGCGATGGACGGCGTGGTAGGCTTTAGCCTGGGTGTCGATGCCGCTCAGGAAGCCCTGTCGTTTGGCCCGCTCGCAGAAGTCGGGCAACTCGCCGCTGAAGAAGTAGGCCTCATCCAGCAAGCCGACCGTGCGAAACAGGTCCGCCCGGCTCAAGAGGACCGTGCCCGGCACGTAATCGACGAGTTGCAGCCGCTCCGTCATTCGTGTGTGGGTAATGTGAGAGGTCAGGTGACGAATGAGATTCTGCCCCCCGGCGTTCAGCAATCGTTCGCGTTGGTCGGCGTCATACATTAGCGGCCCTATGATGCCGATTTTGGGATTGTTTCGCAGCGTATCGACCAGCTTCAGCACGCTCTCTTCATTGATAGCGGCATCATTATTCAGCAGCATAACGAAATCGGCCCCGCTGTCGATAGCCCGGCGCACTCCTTGATTATTGCCGCCGGCATACCCCAGATTCGTCTGGTTCTGAATCAGATGCACCCGGGGCGCGGCCTGAGCGATGAGGTCCCGGCTGTTGTCCGTCGAGGCATTATCCACCACCCACACTTCCGGCTGGAGACGTTGCCAGGTGGCGATATGTTGAACGCAGCGCAGGGTGTCAGCGGCGGCGTTCCAATTGAGGATTATAACGGCTATCTTCATAACTTATCTGCCCTAAATCGTCCGGCCCGATTTCGCAACGAAGCGGTTTGACCGAGCCGCCATTCTAGCATACTATAGAGGGCCGGTCAAAAGCGTTAAAATTTGGCCGGGGTTCCCAGACAGGGTTGGGAACCTGGGTTCCCATATTCAATAAACCACATTTTTACGTTTTACGAATTACGTTTTACGTTGAAGGTC
>CAZWZZ010001296.1:0-1849 GCA_964638395.1 uncultured Caldilineaceae bacterium | reverse complement strand
CAGTATAAGTTTTGCGTCTTCGGTGGGCATGGTTCATTCACTTTCCATCAAAGTTTAGGGCTTAGGGGAACTTATTATTTGTGTCTGTCGTCTTACAGATAACAGACTAACTTAGCTATATTATCAGAAGGAGAGAAATCATGTCAATTATTCAACGAACTCGTAACCATCACAACATTCTTCCCACCCTCACGCTCATTTTACTTCTTGTCTTCACCCTCACCGGCTGTGGATTCAGCGAGACGGCGGCCCCGGCGGAGGAGGCCCGCCCCGATTTAGAAGCGGCTGCCGTAGAAAAAGCCCCGGCGGAAGAGCCGGCCCAGGTGGAGATTGGCGAAGCCGCGCCGGCCGAGGAAGAAGCGATGGCCGAACCGGCCCGCTCCGGGGAAAGCGGCGGTGGGGCCGTGGTTCCCGCCGCGACCGCCCCGGCCAAAGACCTCTATCTGGCCGAAGAAGCGGAAGGGGAGATGATGGCGGATGAGTCGGCCTCTATGGATTTGGCCTATGGCGACGACGCCGCCGAGGAGTCACTGGAGCTTGAGGCGGACAGCGCGGACAGCCGGGCCGAAACCGTCGAGCGGCAGCAGCAGGTCGAGCGGCTCAAGGCGGGTGAGGTGGATGATAACGCCCAGTGGGATGAGTATCTGCTCTATCGCCGCGATTACGCGGGACCACGGGTCAACGACCGGGACATCAGCGAACGGTACATCATCGAGGTCGAGGATGGGCAGGGTAACCCGGTCTTGGGGGCCAACGTGACCATCTACCTCGACGGGCAACAGCGCCGGGAAATCGCCCAGGGGCGGACCTACGCCAACGGCCAGATGCTCTTCCATCCCCTGGCCCTCGATGAGCCGCTTGAGCAGGTTGACCGCTTCCGGGTCGAGGTAGAGAAGGATGGCGTCGTCGAAGATTTTGTCCTGTCTCGCTTCGAGGCCCAAAGCAACAGCACTATGACCGGCCAATGGACCATCACCCTCGATTGGCAGCGGGATTATGAGAACCTCAATCTGGATGTCCTCTTTCTGATCGACGCCACGGGCAGCATGGCCGATGAGATCGACAAAATCCAAAGCACCATCTTCGACGTGGCCGCCCAGATCGACGCGCTGCCGGGCCAGCCGGCGGTGCGGTACGGGATGGTCACCTACCGGGACCGGGGCGATCTGTTCGTCACCAACACCTACGACTTTACGCCGGACGTGACCGAGTTCCACGCCGACCTGAAAACCGTCAGCGCCAACGGCGGCGATGATTACCCCGAATCGCTGAATGAGGGGCTGCACAACGCCATCCACGATGTCGAGTGGCGCGGCGGCGACACCGTGCAGTTGATCTTCCTGGTGGCCGACGCCCCGCCCCACCTCGATTATGCCCAGGATTACGATTACGCCGAGGAGATGGCCATCGCCGCCGAGCGGGGCATCAAAATCTTCCCCATCGCCAGCAGCGGCCTCGACGACCAGGGCGAGTACATCTTCCGCCAGTTGGCCCAATACACGCAGGGCCGCTTCATCTTCCTGACCTACGATGGCCCGACCAACGGCGGCTCCCCCGGCGAAACGACTACCCACCACGTCGAGGATTATTCGGTTGAAAATCTGGACAGTTTGCTGGTCAAGCTGGTGCAGGAGGAGTTGGCCCACCAAAATCCGCAGGTGGCCCGGATTCAGTAGACAGGTATGACGTAAAACGGTAAGCGTTCACCCCCCGCCTTTCAGGGAGGGAGTGAACGCTTACGCTTGTCAATCAGGGGTTTGGAATGACATTGTAAAACAGCAAGCGGCTCCATCTATCTATCAGATGAAGCCGCTTTTCGTTTTGTCCGGGAATGGCCAGTGATTAGTCA
>CAZWZZ010001295.1:0-1849 GCA_964638395.1 uncultured Caldilineaceae bacterium | reverse complement strand
CCGGCTATGGCTGGTGTAGCCGGGGCATTGCCATGCGGGCCAGAGGCATGGGGGCCAACGTCATCGTCACCGAGATCGACCCGATCAAGGCCCTGGAAGCGGTCATGGATGGCTTCCGAGTCATGCCGATGGACGAAGCCGCGCCCCAGGCCGATTTCATCTGCTCGGCTACCGGCGATAAGCACGTCGTCGATAAACACCATTTCGAGGTAATGAAGGATGGCTGCTGTGTCTCCAACTCCGGCCACTTCAACGTCGAGATCAACATCCCGGCCCTGGAGGAGATGGCCGTGGCCAAGCGGCAGCCGCGAACCTTCGTCGATGAATATCAAATGGCCGATGGACGCAACATCCGCCTGTTAGGTGAAGGTCGCCTGGTCAACCTGGCCGCCGCCGAAGGGCATCCCGCCGCCGTGATGGATATGAGCTTCGCCAACCAAGCCCTGGCCGCCGTGTACGTCTTCCAGAATGGGCGGAATATGGAAAACAAAGTGTATCCCATCCCTGAAGAGATCGACCGGGAGATTGCCCGCTTCAAGCTGGAGTCGATGGGCATCGAGATCGACGTCCTGACCCCGGAGCAGGAAGCCTATCTTAACAGTTGGCAAGAGGGGACGTAAGAAAAAGACAGGAGTTACGCCCACCCCCCTTAATCCCCCCGAATCGGGGGGAGACTCGACTCCTCCCCCGTTGCGGGGGAGGCTGGGAGGGGGTTTGGTCGGGCAACTGAGTAAGTCGTGAAAGAGACGTTCAGAAAGAATGAAGAGACGATTAGGACGTGGTTTGGGAGCAACGTGAGGTTATGTAAAGCGTAAAACGTAAAACGAAAATTTACGCAGTACGTTTTACGTTTTACGAGATGGCTGGAACGATCCTCTACAAAAAACACCACGCCCAAAGCAACGAAGGAGAGTTTAGATGAGTACCACCTTTATGACCGCCCCCAGCCTGCTCTTTACCAGCGAGTCGGTGTCGGAGGGGCATCCCGACAAAATGTGTGACCAGATCAGCGATGCCGTGCTGGATGCGCTGATGGAACAAGACCCGCAGGCCCGCGTCGCCTGCGAGACCGCTGTCAAGACCGGCTTCGTGCTGCTGCTGGGCGAAATCACGACCACGGCCTTTGTCGATTTTGACAAATTGGTACGCCAGGTTGTCAATGACATCGGCTTCGACAGCAGCGAGAAGGGCTTCGACGGCACCACCTGCGGCGTGCAGGCCGCCATCGCCGCCCAAAGCCCCGATATTGCGATGGGCGTGGATAAGGCCAAGGAGGCCAAAGAGGGGGAAATGACCGAGGCCGAGATCGAGGCCGTCGGCGCGGGGGATCAGGGTATGATGTTCGGTTTTGCCTGTAACGAAACCGAGACGTTGATGCCGATGCCGATTTTCTACGCTCACAAACTGGTCAAGCGGTTGACCGATGTGCGGAAGGCGGACACGCTGCCCTGGCTGCGGCCCGACAGCAAGAGCCAGGTCACGGTCGAGTATGAGTTCGGTCAGCCGAAGCGCATCCAGACCGTTCTCATCAGCACCCAACACGCCCCAGACATCAGCCAATCTGACATTCGCCAGGCCCTCATCGAACAGGTCATTATGCCCACCCTGCCGGAGGAAATGCTCTCCGACGAGCTGCGGATCATCACCAACCCGACCGGGCGTTTCGTCGTCGGCGGGCCGATGGGGGATGCCGGCTTGACCGGGCGGAAGATCATCGTCGATACTTACGGCGGCATGGGCCGCCACGGCGGGGGTGCCTTCAGCGGCAAGGATTGCACCAAAGTGGATCGCAGCGCCGCCTACGCCGCCCGCTGGGTGGCCAAGAACGTGGTCGCCGCCGGGCTAGCCG
>CAZWZZ010001294.1:0-1851 GCA_964638395.1 uncultured Caldilineaceae bacterium | reverse complement strand
CGTGTAAGGCGTCGAGGAGGGTAATTTGGGCCACCCGTGAGGCGATGGCATCGCTGCGGGTCTCCTCGGAGACGCTCAACAACACCACATCGGCGTACCGGGTCAAGGGTGATTGGGGGTTGCTGGTCAGGCACATCGTCCTGGCCTGATGCCGCTTGGCTTCTTTGAGAATGAGAAGCGGGTCTCTGGTCTCGCCGGTGTGGGAAATGGTGATGACCAGATCCTCCGGGCCGAGCAGGGCTGCTTGCATCAACTGGACGTGGGCATCGGCCGGCCAGACACAGGGCAAGCCGAGCCGGAAAAATTTATGGTAGGCGCTGATGGCAATCGGCGCAGAGGCCCCAACCCCCACCAGTAAAATCTGCCTGGCCCGGTCGAGCCACTGCACCGTCTGACTCAACGCCTGTTCGTCTAACATTTCGAGGGTGTCGTACAAGGCTTGAATGTTGGCTCGGAACACCTTGCGAGCCACCGTCGGCGGCTCATCGTCAGCCGCGATGTCATCGTGGATGAGCTGCGTGGGGCTGGCCACATCGCGGGCCAGAGAGAGCTTGAGGTCGGTAAAGCCCCGGAACCCGGCGCTCCGACACAGCCGCAACACCGTGGTATCGCTGACCTGGCAGGCTGCGGCGATGTGGGCCATCGAACTGCGAACGACGGCGTCGGCGTTTTGCAGAATCCAGTCGGCCACCTGTCGCTCGGCCTCCGGTAGCGTTGGCAGCGTACTACGCAGGCGGGCCAATGTGTTGGGTGAGGCAGAGGTCGGCATCAGCGTTAATCCGTGATGTAACCGGGTAAGGGCAGGGCTACCGTTTCCGGAGCCACCCTTTTTTCAGCCAGAGCCAGGGCAATCTGTGCCCCCAGGCGGGCGTTGTTGACCAGCAGCGCGATGTTTGCCCGTTTGCTGCGTGCCCCGGAAAGTTGGTTGATTTTGTCCAAGAGATAGGGTGTCAGGGCCTTGCCGCCGATGTGGGCGGCATCGGCGGCAGCAATAGCCCGTTCGATGATGGCGTTGGCCTCGTCGGCGGGCCACTCATCGGCCTGGGGAATGGGATTGGTCACCAGTAGCCCCCCCTCCAGCCCCAACGCATCGTGAGCGGCGATGATGTCGGCCACTTCGTGGGGGCTATCGACGCGGACATCGACCGGCAGACCGCTACGCCGGGAGTAAAAGGCCGGCAACTCTTCCGTTTGATAACCGATGACCGGCACGCCCCGCGTCTCCAACGCCTCCAGCGTCAGCGGCAGATCAAGGATGGCCTTGGCCCCGGCACACACAACCGTCACCGGGGTTTGTGCCAACTCCAACAGATCGGCCGAGACATCAAACGGATAGCCCCGGTGAACCCCGCCAATGCCACCCGTGGCAAACACGGGAATACCGGCCCAGTGCGCGACCATCATCGTCCCGGCCACGGTCGTGGCCCCCGTTTCACGCCGAGCCACAGCCAGCGGTAGATCGCGGCGGGAGCATTTCCGCACAGCCTGGGCCTGTCCCAGATATTCGATTTGGGCCACGCTCAAACCGACGGTAATCTCCCCTTCGAGAATAGCGATGGTGGCCGGCACAACGCCTTGCTCTCGAATAGCCGCCTCCATCGCCAGAGCGACCGAGACATTATCCGGGGCCGGAAAACCGTGGGTGATGAGGGTGGATTCTAAGGCGACCACGGCCTGACCGGCTTGCAGCGCGGCCCGGACCTCCGCTTGGATCGTAAGTTTGGGAGCCATTTTGCCTCTTTTGTGGTAGTACAACAATTTTAACTAAAACTTTGCAGTTTTGCTGCTCAGTTTACTGAGTTGTATTATTTTTGTCAAAGTTAGCGTTACTTGATTGTCTGGACAAAAAGT
>CAZWZZ010001293.1:0-1851 GCA_964638395.1 uncultured Caldilineaceae bacterium | reverse complement strand
TATCATCCCGCTTATTTTCCATCGCTTGCAACAACATCTCGATAGATTCCTGGCCATAATCCCGTTCGTTTTCAGGACGATAGAGATAGTAGGCTTCGTCGATAAACAAGACGCCACCCATAGCCCGCTTGAGAATATCCTTGGTTTTGGGGGCCGTGTGGCCAACATATTGCCCGACCAGATCATCACGGGTCGCCACTACCAGATGTCCCCGGCGGATATAGCCCAGATGGTGTAAAATCTGGGCCATTCGCATAGCCACCGTCGTTTTGCCCGTACCCGGCTTTCCGGTAAAGCTCATATGGAGAGTCGGGCGTTCGGTTAAGATGTCTTGCTCCTCACGCAGCCGGGCAATCAGCAGCAAGGCGGCAATTTCTTTGATGCGAGTCTTAACCGGCTTTAGCCCCACCAACTCCTGATCCAATTCATCCAGAAATTGCTGAATCTGTGCCTCTCGAAAGGCCGCATCAATATCGACCGCCGTCGAGGTTGTCGGTTCAGTTTGCTTTGGCGCTGTTGTCGTTGTCAAGAGTCCTCCTCCGTTAAAAATTAGTGATGATGCCACACGGCGATTCTGCGGCGTCGCCTCAGAATGACAGAAAACTTAGTTTTAACCATACCGCTGACCGGTCGGCTTCGTCGTCGCATAAGGCTTCAAGGTGTAATTGATCTGTCGATCCGCTGTTTCGGTCCGTTCCAGGTGGAAGCCCGGTTCTTCCGGCGGGCGGTTGGCGATAAAGCTCAAGGCCGTGGTTTGCCGGCCCAGGCTGCGGTCGTAGCCATTGATCCGAATATAATGGTGGGGATACTTCTCCCGGCAAGCCTCGAACTCTTCCATAATCGCCATCGCATCCTTCATATCGAACAGGGGCAACCCCCACATATTCCAATACACGTTTCGCGGGTGGGGATCATCGGTAAATTCAATCGAAATCGGCCAGCCATTATCCAGGCAATATTGCATCTGAGCCTTGATCTGCTCATCGGTTAAATCAGGCAGATAAGAAAATGTTCCCTGAGTGATACGCATTGTTTACCTCCATATTTTGCAGGGAGTAGGTGATTTCGGTTAGATCATTCAAATTGAGCGGCATAAAACGTAAAGCGTGAACCGTAAAATTTACCTCGCCAAATAAAGACAGTACATTTTTCGTTTTACGTTTTTACGGATGGCTGCCCAATTATTTTTGTAAAGAAGCCTAATAAGTCGGCGTCGGCACGGCGTCCGGCGTGTCGGTCGAGGTATACTCAAAGGTGACATCCTTCCAGACACTCAACGCTTTCCGCAGGGCCGGCGACCATTTGGCCGCCTTGGCCAAAATTTCCGGTCCTTCATTGACGTAATCCCGCCCTTCATTCCGGGCCTGAATCATCGCCTCTAGCGCGACCCGGTTGGCCGTCGCCCCTTGCGCGATGCCGTCCGGGTGGCCGATAGTGCCGCCGCCAAACTGGAGAACCACATCCTCGCCCAGATAGTCGAGCAGTTGGTGCATCTGTCCGGCGTGGATGCCGCCCGACGCGACCGGCATCGTACCGGGCATCGAGCCCCAATCCTGCTCGAAATAAAGCCCTTCCAGCGGGTTGGGGTCCAACTTACTTTCGCGCAGGGTATTGTAATAACCCCGTACCGTATTGGGATCCCCTTCCAACTTGCCGACGACCGTCCCGGCGTGGATGTGATCCACCCCGGCCAGGCGCATCCATTTGGAGATGACCCGGAAGTTGACGCCGTGGGTTTTTTGGCGGGTGTAGGTGCTGTGACCGGCCCGGTGGAGGTGCAGCAGCACGCTGTTCTTCCGGGCCCATTTGGCCATCGACTGGATGGCCGTGTAGCCAATGACCAGGTCGATC
>CAZWZZ010001292.1:0-1851 GCA_964638395.1 uncultured Caldilineaceae bacterium | reverse complement strand
TCGTAGATACCGATGGCGATGGCGTTGAGGCGGCGCTTCTGGTCGGCGGGCAGATCGAGCGAGCGCCGGTCGGCGAGCGGCTGGCCCGGCAGCCAGTTGGCGAGGGGATACAGCCCGGCGTAGGGAGCGCCGTCGGCCTGGCCGAGCAGGTTGCCCTCAGCATCCAGGAAATGCACGAAAATGGTCAGGTTGGGGTCGAGAGGCCGGTCGGTTTGCCAGACTAACGACAGGGTGTCGCCCTCGACGGTCGCTTGCCACAAACTCAGGTAGGGACCAAAATGGGCCAGCGGTTGGGCCGGCAGGGCGGGGGGCGGCTCGGTCAGCCACAGGGAGCCGATAGCAAAAACGGTCGTCGGTTCAGCCCCGGCCAGCGGCAGCCGTTCGTTACGCTCCGGGTCGTAAACACCCACGGTCACGTCGTAACGAATGGGCGGCACATCGGCCGGAATCTCCAGATGGAGCGGGTGGCGTAGATAGAGACCCGGCGGCCAATTGCGGGTGGGGATATTTTCCGGGTGGCGCTCATCGACGGTGGCGAAGGTTTGGCCGTTGGGCGCGTCGAGATGGACAAAAACGGCGTAGTTGGTTTCCAAATCCCGGATGGCCCGCCAGTAGAGAACCGGGTACAGGTCGCCGCCGACCGCAACCGATTGGGGCAACGCATCCAGCCCCACCAGCCGCAGGTGGTCGCCAAAATCGGCCCGCACGACCTGGTCGGCGGGTTGGGGCCGGTCAGGATCGGATTGCAGCAGGAACAGGGGAGCCAGCGGGCGGGTGAGGAGGTAGGTAAGCAGGAGGAGGGTGGCAGACAGGGTGAAGAGTTTAGGTGAAATTGGGTGGTGTGGTAATTGGTAATTCGTCAGTGGTAATTGGTCAGTGGCGAATGACGAATGACGAATGATAAGTGACGGAAAACGGATGGAGATTAACATCACCCCGATCAGGATAATCAAAGAGATGATCGACAACCATTGCCCCCAGGTGCGGAGTGGCGTTGACTCCAGTTGCAGGGTCAGGGTGTGAACGCCGGGGGGAATCTGGGTTTGTATCAAGCCGGTGGGGTCGGTGATGGTGAAGGGCCACGGCTCGCCGTTGCGATAGAGTTGCCAGCCGGGCCAGTAGAGAGAGCGCAGGGTGGCCTCGAAGGGCCGGGGCGTCTCGACCCGCAAAACGTCCGTTTCGGCCAGATGGCTGATGGATTCGACGCTGGCTCCGGCGGGCAGCGTCGTCGGGTCGAGCAGTTGGGGCGGACGGCCGGCTTCGTAATCGGGCCAGAGCGCCTCCGCCTTCGGGTGCTGCTGCGCCCAGCGGGGCAAAAACTCGCCGGTGCTGGTCGTGCCGATGGCCCCGGAGGTGATTTCATAAGCGACGGCCTCGGCCGGGGTGGGCGTGCCCCACGGAATGAATTGGGCGGGGTAGAGGTAGTGAGCGTTGAGGGCGATGGTCAGGAAAATGGCCATGAACAATAACGATAATGAAGAATGACCAGTGAACAATGATTTTTTGGTTGGGGTGAAACGTGGCAGGTAAAAGGTAATGTATTGGAAAGCAGGCGCGGCCAGGAGCGTGGCACAGAAAAGGGCGGGACCGAGCATGCGCCACGGAAATTCGGCCAATTCCAGCAAGGGCACGGCTTCCCAAACCGGTTGGGAGGGTGGTACGGCCAGATAGGCATAGAGGGCCAGGCCGAAGATGAAAAAGAGGGTGTGGGCAATTGGTAATTGGTAATTGGTAATTGGTAATTGATCGTCCGTTTGGCTACTGGTTACTGATGACTGATAATTATTTACTAATACCCATTTACTAACAACCGCTATCGCCAGGCCGACAATGCCGACGGCGGCCCAGATC
>CAZWZZ010001291.1:0-1852 GCA_964638395.1 uncultured Caldilineaceae bacterium | reverse complement strand
TGCTAGTAACCTTTTCAGTAGTTCAGGCTTCACAGCCTATGGAACAAATCTCCAAAAGTAAGAAACATTGCGTTGCTCACCTTGAACCTGTTGATCCAGACTCGAAAGAAGACTCCAAATTAGCCCAACTTGGCTGCTTTGATACCTTTTCAAAAGCCATATCTGTGGCAACAGATGGCGTGGTTAATCTGAGTAATGACGTATCACCAAATGAGCTAACAGATGAGATGTTAAGAGATAAAGGTATGGGAAGCAACGCTTCCTCTGTGGTTATCGGTGTCGACTACCATTGGCAATATTTTGACAGCTTCGGGGGCACGTTTACGTGGTCAGTGTCTTCGGGATGTAGCTCAGGTGTGAGTTATCGAGTCTCTAGCATGCCATCAGGCTGGAACGATTACGTTAATTCGGCCAGATCCTTTAGTAACTGCAACAAGTACTACCACTACGAACACACCAACTACGGAGGAACGAGCATTACTTGTAATATGGGCAATATCTGTAACACCATGGGGTATATGGCCGGTAAGACATCTTCGGAAAAGTGGCAGTACTAACTAGGTTCTGTTGATATTTTAGGCTTTATATCATTTCGATGAGCCTGCGAGGAGAAATCCGCCCAGAGGCTTGGTTGCAAACGACGGTCTGGGGGTATTTCTCGGCAAAAAACGCATCGAAATGACGTGCCTTTGCAAATGTCAACAGAACCTAACACTTATTGACTTGAAGTGCTGCTGGTATTTTTATTGGGTCAGCAGCACTTCAATGACGATTGAGGTCAACTATGGCTCAGTATAGTTATATTGTACGTATTTTGTTTGCTAACACTCTCATTTTGCTGGGAGTCGTCTGGATCATCCTCAATGTAGCTAACATTTTCACCGGCGGCAATCTCTTAGGGACTTCCCGGTTCCTCCACGTGGTCGAGGGCGTTATGGTCGGGCTAACCGCCGTGGCTGTCGGGTTGCTTCTGGCCGATCAAACTAGAGAAAAGAGGTAGACTGGGCCATAACTTCTTAAGCTGAATAGGTGGATAATATTTTTGGATGAAATGAAAGGAGAAAGTCAGCAATTACCGAACAACCAATTGGTGCTATGCTGTGGTTCAGGGTTGATCCTTTCAAAATTAAAGTTAACTGTATAGATGAAGGAGGTAATCTATCATGAAACGTCGCTATTGGTGGATCATAGGTACTTTAGTTTTATTAGCTTTAATCATTCCGCTTACTTTGCTGGCCCAGTCACAGGAAGTTCCTCCGCCCCCCCCGTTTCCTAGTCCGGGAATAGATACCATCGAATATCTGGATGGTAAGCTGCCTACCGCCACCCCAAACGCGGAAGAAGCAGAGAAATTACCAAAAGTAGAACCTCCCATGCTGCCAACAGCAGAGATGATTGATACGGCACCTGATAGCGAGGACGTAAAGTACGAGATTATTATTGAGCGTGGGGATGGCAGTACAACAGTTCTACAGGTACCGGTCAACATTAAACCAGAAGAGGTGGTTGATAAGTATTTGAAGCGTGATGAAGGGGATACTTATTATGTTGCTCCGCCGCCTCATGCAGAGCCTCCAGAAAATTAATCCATTACACTGAGTCGCCATGTCATTCTGAACGAAGCGTAGCGGCGTGAAGAATCTCCCAGGTGGTCGTCGTTAGCAAAGATCGTCTTAGGGACTCTTCGCTCCCGTTGGTCGCTCAGAGTGACATATTGTTAACGATTCTAGTGTAACTCACAAATCTTTTCAAAATTAAACCTAATTTGAATAGGAAGATGGTGAAAATTATGCTGACAAAAGTGTTAAAACAACGATATTTTATTATCGTCTTCTTCTTGATTTTACTCTTT
>CAZWZZ010001290.1:0-1855 GCA_964638395.1 uncultured Caldilineaceae bacterium | reverse complement strand
GGCCGCCATCGCCCGCTTCGATGCGGCCAATGCGGAAGACCCAAATATCGAACAGGCGGACGGCCAGGATTATCCCAAAGAGCTGCTTTATGCCCAACGGATGACGGCCCGGCTGGAGCAGTTTGCGCCGGAGGCGTCGGAGGCGGTGCAACTGGCGGCCCGCTGCCAGCACATTCGGCGCTGGACGGTTCCTCGTAGCGACTATCCGATGAACCGGGCCGGGTACAAAGCCTGGCGCACCGGCCTGGCCAAGTTTCATGCTGAAACGGCGGCGGCAATTCTGCGGGACGTCGGCTACGACGAAGAGACCATCGACCGGGTGTCTACGCTGCTGCGTAAGAAGCGGCTCAAGCTGGACCCGGAGGTGCAGCTTTTGGAGGATGTCATCTGTCTTGTTTTCCTGGAGCATTATTTCGCCGATTTTGCCCGGAAGCATGAGGATGAAAAGATCATCGACATCGTCCGCAAAACCTGGCGCAAGATGTCTCCGCGTGGTCACGAGGCGGCGCTGGCTCTCGATTTACCGGCGGCGGTGGTGCCGTTGGTGGAGCGGGCGTTGGCTAAGTGAGTGGTTAAGCCCCAGGCTTGCTGTCAGTCAGAAAGAGCGGGTAGCTCAGGGAGAGCGAGGACAAACGTTTGATCTCTAAATACTAATTATCACTTACGATGATTTGAAATATACAAGTTATGTACGGCTCATTCCTAAAAACTCAGGCCGGGGCAAAGGTTACACGCTCTTGAAACGTATAACAAGCCAGGCAGCAAACTTGACTTTAAGCAGGGTGTGTGTAAGATAGGCTGTGCGATTTATCGCTGTTAGCTGCGGCTGCCTTCTTGGGAAGGAAAGGCAGTGGAAGGAAGGGCAGTTCAACCGATCTATTGACATTATCAAATCGGCGTTGTCCGATTTTTTGAGCATGGAGAGATCATCGTGACCCAGTTGGGTGAGATGCTGAGAACGGCGCGCGAGGAACAAGGCATCACTCTGGCCGAGGCTGAAAAACAGGTCCGTATTCGAGCCTATTTATTAGAGGCGCTCGAAGCGGAGAACTATCATCTTTTCCCCTCGTCGGTCGTTACTCGCGGCCTTATTCGCAATTATGCCAAATTTCTAAACTTAGACCCCATCGAGGCTCTGACTAAATTTGATGGAAACGGTGTGGTGCCGGTCAAGGGGCAACGGCTGACCTCGAACGGTATCGAATTTATGAATTTGTCGATGGCCCCCCGCCCCTTCATCACCTGGGATTTGATTATTGGCGGCTTATTATTTCTGGTCGTTATCATCGGGGCCGGTTATTTTGTCTATTTGACCCTGTCCCAGCAACCGCTGGGCGCTCTGCAACCGGCCCCGCCCCCGGAGGAAGGCAGCGTGTTGGAAAATTCGGCCCTCCCTCTGCCGACTACCACAGCGTTACCCTCGGTGACACCGACCTCTGTTCCCCCCACAGCCACCTCCACGCCTCTCGTTTACACCGGCGTGACGGTCGAGTTGGTCATTTTGCAACCCTCCTGGGTGCAAATCTTGACCGATGATACCAAGGTCTTTGAGGGCATCCTCCAGGCCGGTGAAAGCCGGAGCTGGTCGGCGGAGCGGCGCGTGGCCATTCGGGCCGGAAATGCCGGTGGTGTCCAGGTCATCGTCAACGGTGAAGACCGGGGGGTGATGGGCGACGAAGGGCGCGTGGCCGACCAGGTCTGGGAAAAGGTGGATGATCCATCGCTGTTGACGCCCCAGCCGGAGCCGACGACTGAACCGGACGCCGCCCTACCCACGGGAACAGTTACCCCGGTCGCTGGCGAAGAAGTCATCCCGGCCTCCTCCGAAGCTGAAATCCAGACAGAAAGTCAGTAA
>CAZWZZ010001289.1:1456-1856 GCA_964638395.1 uncultured Caldilineaceae bacterium | reverse complement strand
TTGACAGCCCGCCGATTTTAGTGAGAATGTGAGCTATGTGGCGCAAAGTTCGTAAAGGGTTCGCCCTTCTGATCGTCAATATCATCGTGGTCGCGCTGCTTTTCTTCCTGTGTGAAGGGGCGGCCAGCTTTATTCTTTTCTGGCAGACGGTCTCCCTCAGCCCACCGCTGGCCGAGCGGCAACACACCGCATATGATGAGCTGCTGGGCTGGGTCAACCGGCCCAACGTGACCATCGAGGATATGTATGGTCCCGGCCTGGGGCTACAGACCAACGGGCAGGGCTTCCGCAACCGCCACACCTTTGAGGCGACCGTGCCGCCGGGCCAGGTGCGGCTGATCTGCTCCGGCGATTCCTTCACCCTGGGCTACGGCGTCGGTAATGAAGCGACCTGGTGTCA
>CAZWZZ010001289.1:0-1446 GCA_964638395.1 uncultured Caldilineaceae bacterium | reverse complement strand
TCACCAATTGAGCGAGCTGGATGAGCGGCTGCAAACGGTCAATATGGGACAGGGGGGCTACGGCATCGACCAGGCCTATCTGTGGTACAAGCGGGACGCCGCCCCCCTCGATCACGACCTTCACCTCTTTTCCTTTATAACCATCGACTTCGAGCGGATGCAGCAGCGGGAGTTTCTCGGCTACGGCAAACCGCTCCTTCGGGTGGAGGGTGAGGAGATCATCGTCGATAATGTGCCGGTTCCCCAACGGGCCTTTTACCTGCCCTGGCTGACTCACAACCGGGAGGCCATCGGGCGCTTGACCTCGGTTCAGGTGATGCGCCAACTGTTTCAGGAGACGGACACGGTCCAGGCCGAAGTTGCAAACAAAGACACCGCCGCCCCGGAGGTTGTGGCCGGGGCCATCCTCAAAGATTTGCTGCGCCTCAACCGGGCCAAGGATAGCACCCTGGTTCTGGTCTACCTGCCGACGTTGGGCGATTACGACCCGGCCCAGGCCACGGCCACCGAACGGTGGCGAGAATTCCTGGCCGTCGCCGCTGCTGACACCGGCGTGGCGTACATCGATCTGGTGGCCGCCCTGCGCGACCTGCCACCGGCGCAGGTCGGGCCGCTCTTCATCCCCGAAGGGACCGTCGAGTTCCCCGGCGCAGCGGGTCACTACTCGGTTGAGGGCAACCGCTGGGTGGCGGAAGAGGTGTATGAAGCGTTGCGGGAGCTGCCGGAGGTGACCGAAAAGTTAAAGAGGAGCGAGGCGAAATGAGATTATTTGCTCTGGCCATCCTGCGCGGCGACCTCGCGCCGCCCGCGAGTGGACGCTACAGGCTCGTGATTTGGAGCCGGGGGCGTTGCTGGGGTTGGGAAAGTGGGTTAAAATGTTAACATCTTCGATTTCACCATCTGCAAGGTTTCAAAAACCTTGTAGGTGTGGGGGATGATGTCGGTTTCGGACCAGGCCCAGCAGGTTTTCTAAACCTACAAGGTCAATTGCGTAACGCATTTTTAATCGTTGGGCATATTTTGGAGAAACAGCGTGAGGCATTTGTAATGAACACAATCACAGTCCAGGCTCATTTTGATGGTAAACAAATCCGGTTGGATGAACCGCTTGCGATGAAACCGGGAACAAAACTTTTTGTGACCATTGTCTTGGATGAGCCGGTTGATGAGGAGCGTCAAGGCTGGTTACGTTTGGCCGAAAGTAGCCTGAATGCCGCTTATGGTCAGGACGAGATTGAGTATACGTTGGACTTAATTAAGGAGCCAAACCCCGATTATGAAGGAAGGTGATGTTATTCTGACGCCTATCCCCCAGGCAGACGGCCAGGTGAAGAACCGACCCGCTATTATCTTGCGGGAGATGCCGCCTTACCGCGATGTGCTTGTGTGTGGCGTCAGCACGCAATTGCGCCAACAGGTTGACAATTTTGATGAGATTATCTCGCC
>CAZWZZ010001288.1:0-1857 GCA_964638395.1 uncultured Caldilineaceae bacterium | reverse complement strand
GAGTGAGTTTAAAGATGAAATGCGGGAGTTTAAGGAAGAAACACGGGCGAATTGGATTAGACGGGATGCCGAGTTGGAAGCCTATCGACGGGAGTGGCGAGCCGAATTTGAACGCCAGCAACAGGCGTGGCGAGCCGAATTTGAACGCCAGCGGGAAAAGAGCGAGGCCGATCTACAGGCATATCGAGCGGAACAGCAGGCCATGCGGCGGGAGTTCAACAAACAGCAAGGGGAAATCGCCAACAAACTGGGCACCTTGGCCGAAGATTTGGTGGCCCCCAGCCTGCCCCGTATCCTGACCGAAGTGACGCCCTGTCCCAGCAGAGATGAGGTCTCGATGGTGGTGCGAATCCATCGCATCCACCCCACCGAGCGGGGCCGCAGCCAGGAGTATGATGTCATCGTCAATTGTCGGCAGTATGCCCTGTTCAACGAAACCAAATCACGGCTGAGACCGGGCGATGTGGATCGCCTGATCGAGCGGTTGGCGGAGGCAAGGGCCTACTTCCCGGAGTATGCCGGGCTGAAAATTATCGGAGCGTTGGCCTCACTGTATGTGGACCCCAGTTTGGTAACGTATGCCAGCCGGCAGGGGGTGTTGGTCTTAGCCACGGGGGACGAGTTGATGGAGGTGCTGAATGAGCCGGGATTGGCCTTGCGGGAGTTTTGAGAATAAACCGATTGATTGCAACAAGGGGGAGGCGTCTGGGAGCAGGCGTCTTTTTTGTTGGCCGGCTCCCCGGTTCGGCGTTGGGGCCGACCCGGTTGCCGTTCAGAGGGGCTTGCTCGGCGGGGCAAGAGTGGGGTATAATGTTGGGGTACAATAGATTTGGAGGTTACGATGTCAACCTATTACGGTGTAGTCAAAGGCAATCAAGTCATTTTGCCCCAAGATGCCAATTTAGCCGAAGGAACGCCTGTTGAGGTGCGGGTTTTGCCGCAGTCAGATCAACCCCCTGCCGCCGAGGCTGATTTCAAACAGCGGTTGATCGACTTAGGGCTGTTAGCTCATCCTAAAGTAACCTCGCCCGCTATCACCCTGCAAAATCAAACGCCGCTTCACGTCGCAGGCCAGCCTTTATCCCAGTCAATTATCGAGGAACGACGTTAGTGGCGGTTTACTATTTTGATACCAGCGCTCTGGTCAAGCGTTATGCTCAGGAGACGGGCACGGCGTGGGTTCTCAACTTAACCGACCCTGCAATCAATCATGATCTTTACACCGTGCGTCTGACCGGTCCCGAAATGATAGCAGCCCTTTTTCGCAAAGTGCGGATGGGAGACATCTCCCAAACCGCAGCGGCTCAACTGGCTACTAATTTCAAGGCTGATTGGCAGCAGCAGTACCACATTGTCGAGGCAAACGCCGGGATTATTGATCGAGCGATGGATTTAGCGGAAAAGCATCAGGTCCGTGGCTATGACTCGGTTCATTTAGCTGCGGCGTTACGTTTACAAGAAATACGTCTGGCAATGGGATTGCCGGTTTTGACATTTGTGTCTGCTGATCAAGATCAACTTCAGGTGGCAGCGGGAGAAGGTTTGTTGGTTGAAAACCCAAATAATCATCCATAAAGAACCGACGTTCGATGACGGAAGAGATAGACTACAAACCAGGGAGAGGCGTCTGGGAGCAGACGTCTTTTTTGTTGGCGGTCAACAGTTATCAGTTTGACGACAACGGCAACCTGCTCAATAGCAATGTCCTGACTAATACGTTTGATGCGGCCAATCGCCTGGTCGAGACCAGCCGCAGCAGCACGACGCTTGAGCCGATTTACAACGGGGTCAATGATCGGGTGGGGCAGGTCACCGACGGGGTGACGACCACCTTCGCCCTGGATGGGCAAGGGCTGC
>CAZWZZ010001287.1:0-1858 GCA_964638395.1 uncultured Caldilineaceae bacterium | reverse complement strand
CCGCCCCGATCCGCCGCCCGTTCGATGCAGCCCAAGGCCACCGCGATGTTTCGCTCCGCTGCGACCTGACACACTGTCTCTAAATGTCCGGCCTCGATCTGCACCGCCTGGGCCATATAGTGGGCGTGGAGTTCCTTCTGCACCGGCGAATTGAACCGCGCCCCATCCGTCCGCTCGATCCAGAGGGGGTAGCCCGGCAGCAAAGCCTCGCCAAAGGCCACCAGCCGGCAGTCCTGCGCTGCCGCTTGCTCAATGTAGGTGATGATTTTCGCCAGCGTTTTCTCTCGATCCAGCCAGACCGGCGCGATTTGGGCCAGCCCGACGGTCAGGGTGTCGGGGGTGATTGTTTGGGCCATCTTACTCTCTCCCCACTAACTCACGCAACCCCGCCACCTGCGCCCGCACGGCCTCGGCCCCAGTCCCGCCGAAGCTCTCGCGGCGGTCGGCGGCCTGTTTGAACGTCAGCCATTGGTGAACATCCCGGTCGAAAAGGTCGCTGTGCTGCTGGTAGGCGGCCAGGGGGAAAGAGTAGAGGGGCTGGCCGAGGCTGATGGCTTGCTGCACGATCTGGCCGACGAGGTGATGGGCCTGGCGGAAGGGCATGCCCTTGCTGACCAGGTAATCGGCCAACTCGGTGGCCAGCATCGTGCTATCCATCGCCTCGTAAGCGGCCGACTCATCGACGGTCAGGGTAGCCACGACCCCGGCGGCGATGGGCAGGGTCAGCAGCAGGGTGTCCACCGTGTCGAACAGCGGTTCCTTGTCCTCCTGAAAATCTTTGTTGTAGGTGGAGGGCGTCCCTTTGAGAGTAGTCAGCAAGCCGGTCAACGCGCCGACGACCCGTCCGGTTTTGCCCCGGATCAGTTCCAACGAGTCGGCGTTCTTCTTCTGGGGCATCAGGCTGGAGCCGGTCGAATAGGCATCAGCGATCTCGACGAAGCCAAACTCCCGGCTGCTGTAGATAATCAAATCCTCGGCCAGGCGGCTGAGGTGGGTCTGGCTGATAGCCGCCCAACTGAGAAACTCGACGATGTAATCCCGGTCGCCGACGGCATCCATACTGTTGGCCGATAGCGCGGCAAAACCCAACGCTTGCGCCAAAAATTCCCGGTCGATGCCCAGCGGGTTGCCGCTCAAAGCGCCGCTGCCCAGCGGCAGGACATCGACCCGCTTGAGCAGATCGGCCAGCCGCTCCCGATCCCGCTGGAAAGCCCAGCCGTAGCTCAACAGCCAGTGGGCGAAGCGCACCGGCTGGGCCTGTTGCAGGTGAGTGTAGCCGGGCATAATGACGTCGATGTTGGCCTCGGCCTGGTCGAGGATGGCCGTTTGTAGACCTAGAAGCTGCGACTCCAGCGCGGCGATGCGCCGCTTGAGCCACAGCCGGGTGTCCGTCGCCACTTGATCGTTGCGGGAGCGGCCCGTGTGTAGCTTCCCGGCCACCTCGCCGACCAACTCCCCCAGGCGACGCTCCACGGCGGTGTGGATGTCCTCATCGCCCGCTTTGATCTCGAACCGATTTTGGACGAATTCGGCCCGCACTGCATCCAGGCCATCCTGCAAGACATCGGCTTCTTCTCCGCTGATGATCCCGGCCCGGGCCAGCGCCCCGGCATAGGCCAGACTGCCATCCAGGTCAGCCTCCCACAATCGGATGTCGAAATGGATACTATCGTTGAATTGACGCATCAGCCCGTCGGTTTCGCTGCTGAAACGGCCCCCCCACAGTTTGCTCATTATCAGTTCCCTTTATTTAACACGTCTCAGTTTTTTAGGCATTGGCTCCCCACCCCTGGCTAAAAGGCCGGTGGGAATGATGTGACGCCCGACTTTACCACAGCCCGGTCATTAATTCAACAAT
>CAZWZZ010001286.1:0-1864 GCA_964638395.1 uncultured Caldilineaceae bacterium | reverse complement strand
ACTCGGCCACGCTGGCCAGCCACAGCCAGGCCATATCGTTGTCCGGCTCCGTTTGCACGGCCAACTCCAGGAGATGCCGCCCTGTTTCTGTATCGCCCGCTTTGATGGTGGTGATGGCTTGCTTGAGAATGTCTGCCACGGTCCGCTCCTCGTCGTAGTCGATTCTGTTAACAATATTAATTCTTACAAGAAATCGAACTTATTGCAAGCCGGGCGATGAATTACCCATTATTGTGAAAAATGTAACTGGCTGGCAACTGGGTTGTAACTTCATTGGGGTATTATATTCCCATACAAGATTGTTAATCAACCAATTCACCCAAATTATGATTGGAGATAAAAAATGGAATTCGGTAAACAATATTTCGATGTGTACACAACCTGGGCTGAGCGCCAGATGAAGGTCGGTCAAGATTTTTTTGAAGCGCTGCAAGGTGCTGACAAATTCGATCCCAGCCTGATGTGGGACAAAACGCTCGAAGCGTACCAGGCCTCTATTCAAGGCACGTTGGATGCTGAGGTGGCCGGCGCTCACCTCCTGTTCGAGGATATGGCCGGGCTGGACTATCTGCCCCAGGAAGCTATCCAATTGGTCGACCGCTCGAAAGAGGTTGCTGAACAAGTGACGAATGTGCAGCAAACCGTGGTCGATAATGGGTTTGAGTTTCTGCGGAAATTTGATGCCAAGCGATTAGCTCTCGAAATCCCCCAGGTTTAACCCCTGACTGAAAGAGCAACCCCATAAAAAAAGACCCCGCCTGAGAGCGAGGTCTTTTTTTATTTCGCTCCGACTAAAAGCATCGATGACACCCCTTCGATACGCGCTCCACGCCGTTTCGCGCTACTCAGGCTGCTCTCCGCCTGATTTTTGAGGAGGTTTAAGTTAGACTCTTACCGATGAGAGCCGGTAATTGCTCTACGTGCGGAGAGAGACGGAGCAGATAGGCCGGAACCTGTTCAACGAGCCGGCCCAGCAGGGCCAAACTCTGGCCGATGGCCGATTTGTCCCAACCTTCGATAGCCTGGGGCATCAATTTAAGAAGGGCCTCGGTGGGAGGCATGGCGACCAACTCGCTCTCATTCAGTCCGGCAGTAACCTGGGGAAAAAAGATGCCACCGGCCACACCCGACGTCGCCCACGGGGCCTCGAACACCTCATCGGGACCGAAAACCCGTTTCGGTCCGGCGGAAGCGGCCCCGGTTGGGAGCAGGTTGGCCACGTTGTCTGGAATAAAGCGATGCAGCGATTTGAAGAGGGCCAACGAATCATCGAAGGCGCTCAATTGACCGGGGTAGGCCAGCACTTTGACCTGCTCCCTATCGAGCGTCAACAACGGGGAGTCATTGCTCAAGAGCTTCCAGCCGGCATCGAGCAGGGCCAGGCCGGTCGTCGTTTTACCGCTCCCCATCGCCCCGGTCAGGAGCGCCACCCGTCCCTGGGGCGACAAAGCGGCAAAAGCGTGAAGCGGATACCAACCCTGTCGCCGGTAAAGCGGGGCCAGGGCAATCATCAACGCATCCTCGAACACGCCGTATGCTTCCAAACAGGCAGACGTCACCTGGCCGGTCAGCCGGTTGTGGGCCAAATCCACCGTAATCAGGCTGTAGCGGGGGAGCCGCACCGCTACCCTCTCATCCGTGCCATAGTAGCTGACCAGAATCCCTTCTGAAATAACCGGCATATCCGGCGGCGGCAGGGGGGCTTCCGCCGCGTCGATCAGCGTCCAGTCGATGTGGATGTTGTTCTGTGATGCCGCTCGACGGGGGAGATGCCCATAGACCTGCTCAAACCGGGTCTGGAGCGGGGCATGACCGGTGTGAAAACTCAACGTCAGGTCGTGCAGTTCGACCGTGATAGGTTGTG
>CAZWZZ010001285.1:0-1872 GCA_964638395.1 uncultured Caldilineaceae bacterium | reverse complement strand
GCTTTTCTTGTTGAGTTGAGGTCCAAACTGAAACGTTAAAAATATGCCCTCACTTTTGGCTATCGACTTGGGTCTAAAAGCGGGCCTGGCCCTGTACGGCGACGACGGGCGGCTGATCTGGTACCGCTCCAAAAATTTCGGTTCGGCGGCCCGCCTGAAGCGGGGCGTGCGCGGCATCCTCGGCGACATCCCCGATCTGGCCTGGCTGGTCATCGAAGGGGGCGGTCACCTGGCCGATATTTGGATCCGTGAGGGCCAGCGCCAGGGCCTTCATATCAAGCAGGTCAGCGCCGAAACCTGGCGCAAAGAGCTCCTCCTCCCCCGCCAGCAGCGCAGCAGCGCCAAAGCCAAAGGCAGCGCCGATGAGATGGCCCGCCGGGTCATCGCCTGGTCGGCTGCTCCCCGCCCCACCTCCCTCCGCCACGACGCCGCCGAGGCCATCCTCATTGGCCTGTGGGCGATTATCACCCTCGGCTGGCTGGAGCGCCTGCCGGACGAGGTCCGGCGCTAAGCTGTGGTTGAAATTTTGTTGGCTCACCAGGATTGCCGCGGCTGTTAGTTCTGACGTTTGGCCGCTAACCGCGCTAAAAATGTGGTGTGTTCGGGGTAAGCCAGGCCCTGTTGCAGGACGGCCAGAATCGTGGCTAAATCGCCCGTCCACAGCGCAGCCGGTTGGAGCCACAAGCCGGGGAAAATCTCGCTGCGGAGGATGCCGTTTTTATCAGATTCTAACAATTCGTACCCACTCTCACCTAAGACAAACCATTTAACCTGCTGCTCGTAGGTCAAAACCACGATGTATTCGAGGACCCCATTACGAGCATAAGCCCGACGTTTACTATGCAGATCATAGCTGGCGCTACTGGCGGCTATTTCCACAACCAGTTCGGGCGAACCTTCCAAGTAACCGTCTGCACTGATACGGGTTTGTCCTCCCAATTCCGGCTTCAAACGCAGCGAAACATCAGGCTGAGGTTCGTTCTCTAAATCGAGACGCACTGTAACGTTATCGCTGCCGACGACACCAGGGGTGGCAGCCTGATATGCACCTAGCCAAAAAATAATGTTAAAATGAGGGTCTCCATGTTCAATACGAATAGGGGATGACACGTAGACAACTCCTTCGATCAACTCAGCTTTAATCTCCGAGTGGGCCTGATACCGCCGCTCGAACTCCGCCCGTGACAGATGGTCGCCAGATTGGAGCAAGGGTGACTCATCGGGCGAAGTCGGTTGAGAAGACGTCTGTTGTGGTTGGTCAATCGTGTGAATACTCACTGAAACCTCCTCTGGTCTCTACCACGCTTATTTTACCACGAACCCAGTAAGAGATGAAATACCGGCTTTGGGCCGGGTGTGTCATACTCCCCAGAACATTGTCCTACCTAATCCCCGCTCATTGTCCCTTGAAGCCCCTCTATTGTCCTGCTACAATGGGGGCATTGTACCAATGTTAACCGAGCCAGGTAGAACAATGACCCTCAATGTAACCATAGACCGAGACAAAAAACGCTCTCTCTACCAGCAAATTGCGGAGCAGATCAAAAGCCACATCAGCCAGGGTCAATTGCCGGCGGGCACGCGGCTGCCGACGGTGCGCCATCTGGCCAAAGAGCTGGACGTGACCCGGCTGACTGTTCACAACGCCTACAGCGAGTTACAAACCGACGGCTGGGTGGAGTCGGTCGTGGGCCGGGGGACGTTCGTGGCCGAGCAGGTCCGCAACCCGGAGATGATGGCCGGCCTCAGCCAGCCCCGGACGCCGGAGGAGGCAGTCAACGTGATGGCTTCGCTCCACCAGGCCCCCGGCATCCGCTCTCTGGCCTATGCCTACCCCGACACCAACTTATTGCCCGCCGATGAATTGTGGGA
>CAZWZZ010001284.1:0-1875 GCA_964638395.1 uncultured Caldilineaceae bacterium | reverse complement strand
ATTGGTAATTGGTAATTGGTTATTTGTCGTTGGTCATTCGTCGCTCAGAACGCGGATTAACGGATGGGGTGGTGAATGACGGGGGCTATCCGTTAATCTGGTAGGTATCCGCTGGCTAATTGGCCGAACGGTCGCCTAATTTTAGGGCGGCCAATCATCATCATACACCTCTTGCAGCGTTTTCAGCGTGGTGGCCATTGGGTTAGTGCCGACGAAAGGCTCCAGGGGTGTTTCGATCAGGTGATCGACCAGGAGGCCCGTTTCGGTCAGCCAAATCTTGACCCAGGCTAATAACTCCGCTTTATCGAAATCTACGGCCCGGACAATCATATCTGTACCATCAATCCAGAAGGGGTTATTGCCCAATTTCACAAGCGCCTCAACAATAAATTCAGCCCGGTCTGAGCCGTGAGCCGGGTTATCGGGGTCTCCCAGCGCGTCAATCGTCAGCCAGATGGAGTCCCCCTCGTAATCAGGGGCATCCGGCAACAGGAAAATATCCTCCCAAACCTGGCGGGGGCTGTGCCAAATGCTGGGAATGTGGTAGCGCCAATTCATCGTTCGTCCCCTCTGGCCCGGTGGCGGCGCTGTATCGTGTGCTGCAACTGGGCCACGATGTCGGGATGGCCGGCCACAATCGGCTCCGGGATGAGGCGGCCATCTAGCAACTCGGCTAAATCGACGGGGGGGCCGGAGAGGTAGCGTAGCTCGCCGCCGGCCTGTTGCAGGATGAGAGCGCCGGCGGCCAGGTCCCACAGGTAGGCTTTGGGGATGAAGGCGGCGGTGGCGGCGCCGCGAGCGGTGTAGACCAGGCTGGCGGCGACGCTGCCCAGGGCGCGGGTGCGGTCGATGTCGATGCGGAACTCTTTGTGCGCCCCGGCGGTGACGGCCAGAAAGCCGTTGTGGCTCCAATCGGGCTGCACGGCCCGGCCCAGAACGCGGGGGTGGGGGCAGGACGGCTCCGGGGTCGGGGTCTCACAGCCGGGCATAGAGCGGCCCCGACAAAAGCCAAAGGGCCGACCCAGGCAACTATAGGTCAGATCATCGAGGAGGGGCATATGAAAGAGGCCGAAGAGGGGGCGGCCTTCGTACAGCAGGGCCATTGAGATGCCCCAGCCGGGCAGGCCCCGCACAAAGGCGGTCGTGCCGTCGAGGGGGTCGATGGCCCAGGTGTAGGGGGGGGATTGGGGGATTGGGGGATTGGGAGATGGGGCGCTTGGTTCGTGGGAAACTCGCCCCCCCTCATTCCCCCCCACCGGGGGGGAGGCTTTCACCCCTCCCCCTTGCAGGCTGCGTCCTGAGCTTGTCGAAGGGGGGAGGCTGGGAGGGGGTAGAGTCGCCGGTGGCATAATCCCCTCCTCGGCCAGGATAGCGTGGTCGGGGTAGGTCAGGCGGATGTGGGTGATGAGGAACTGTTCGATGTCGAGATCGACCTGGGTTTGGAGGGTGTCGTCGGCTTTGCGGGTGGCGGTCACGTTTTTGAAGCGGTACAGGGCCAGCTCGCCCGCCTGCCTGGCCCAGATGACGGCCTGGCGGGTCAGGTCACACAGGGAGAGGGAATCGATAGGGCTTGGGTGATGGTGTTGCATGAGAGTCTCCTTTGTTGGGTAAAATTTATTGACTCTCACTTTACCCCATTTTTCGGGACCGTTCACTGGGCAAATGCTGAAGAAATGGTGAAGGGGGAGTAGGAGATTAAGAGATTGGGGGATGGGGAGGTGTCTGGCGTTTTTGCCAACCACGGTCTCAGGGATTTCTCGCTATCGCTTGAAATGACAGGCACCAGTTAATTCTCCTCCCTGAGAAATTGGTAGATTGGCGACTTCCACTCCGCCCTCCTTTCATTCTCCTAATCTCCCAATCTCCCCATCTCCC
>CAZWZZ010001283.1:0-1875 GCA_964638395.1 uncultured Caldilineaceae bacterium | reverse complement strand
CTGTTCACTGTCGGGGCGGTGCGGCTTTGCCGCAGGCGCGTAGCGCCAGCCCCTTTGTTTTTCGCCGAAGGCGAATCGAATTATTTTTTGGGGGCGGCGGTAGGGGCGAGGCAACTCGATTGAGGCTACTTTTGCAAACAAACGTCTCGTCGAGTTGCCTCGCCCCTACGAGAGCTTTTGAGGCGGACGCAGGGGATGCTTCCCAAAAAGATGCTCCCGCAGCCCCCAGGTATCGGCGTAGCGGACGTGGTTGATCCAGCCCTGCACAGAGGCGTCGAGGTCGGCAAATGAGATCTGTCCGGCCTCGTATAAGTCAAGGTTACGGGCCAGGCGGCGGGTGAATTTAACGACGTTGCGGGCTTTCAAGCGGCGGTGGGTGGGGTAAACGACGAAGCCCAGCCAGGGGATGCCGTGCCGGCAGGGGATGACCTGGGCTTGGGCTTCGTGGATGGTCAATCGCAACGTAACCAGAAAGTCGATGATGGCCCCTTTCCAGCGGTATAGTTGCCGTTTGCTGTCGCCGAACAGGGCGAAATCATCGACGTAGCGCAGATAGGCACCGCAGCCCAATTCCTGGCTGATAAACCAATCGAGGGGATTGAGGTAACAGTTGCTCCAAAATTGGCTGGTCAGGTTGCCGATGGGTAGGCCCCGGGGCCGGTTGACCGCAAACAAGTCGTCGCCGGGAAAGTAGACCATCTCATACTCAGCCCGCAGCACCTCCGCACCGCTGGCGATGATGCGCTCGACCAACCAGCGGGTCTGACCATCCCTGACGGTGTCGGCCAAAATGTCGTATAAAATCTCGTGGTCAATCGAGGGGAAATGTTTAACGATGTCGGCCCGCAGGACATACCGGTAACGGCGGGCGAGGGCCTGACAATAATCGACCGCGGCGTGGGTGCCTTTGCCGACCCGGTTGGCGTAGCTGTGGGGAAAAAACTGGGCTTCAAAAAGCGGCTCGATGATGTTGCACAGGGCGTGATGGACGACCCGATCTCGAAAGGGGGCGGCGCTAATTTTGCGCCGTTTGGGGTCGTGGATCATAAAATGGACGTACTGACCCGGCGCGTAGGTCAGGCCGATGAGTTCCTGCTGGAGCTGCACCACCTGGTCGGCCAGTTGATGCTCGAAGTGGGCGGCGGCGCTCCGACCCCGTTTGTGGCGGGCCGCCTGGCGATAGGCCGCCAGCAGATTTGACCAGTCGATTACTTGTTGATACATACGGGAATTTAACCCCTCCCCAACCCTCCCCGATTCGGGGAGGGAGCCGGAGCCTCCCCCCGTTGCGGGGGGATTGAGGGGGGTATTTTCAGAAGGGAGGAGTCGCCGATGGCTGAGGAAATGATCATTCTGACCCGCACCTTTGATTTATTGACCTGGCTCCTGCCCAAAAGCGAGCGCTTTCCCAAAATCTACCGCTACACAGTCACGCAGCGGATGATGGACGCGGCGCTTGACTTTCAGGAGGCCCTGTTCGACGCCCAGAGTCAGGGGGGCACGACCCGCAAAAAGCATCTACGGGCGGCGGATGCCCATCTGAACAAGCTGCGGCTCTATCTGCGGCTGGCCCATCATTGGGGCTGGTTCAACGACGGCCAGTACCGCCACGTCAGCCTGATGGTGGCCGAGGTGGGCCGCTTGCTGGGTGGCTGGTTGCAGGCGTCTTGAGCACCACCTGCCAGGTTTCTAAAACCTTGTAGGTGTGGTTTGACGGCGTTCCACCTGCCCCTTGTAGGTGTGGTTTGACGGCGTTCCACCTGCAAGGTTTCAAAAACCTTAGACATTATACCGATTAGACTTATGTCGCTCGAAAAGAGCAGGATCGTCTGAATGATAGGATAAAAAATCCTTTAATTCTAGAAATCCTGCTCT
>CAZWZZ010001282.1:0-1876 GCA_964638395.1 uncultured Caldilineaceae bacterium | reverse complement strand
GAAGCCCCCGCGCCTATGGCCGAGGAGATGGTCGAAATCCCGGCCGGGACTTACACCATCGGCCAGGATGGAAGCAAGCCCAAAAATGGCCCGGCCCACGAGGTGGAGTTAGCGGCCTATGAAATCGACCGTTTCGAAGTGACCAACGATGAATTTGCCCGCTTTGTCGAAGAGACCGGCTACACCACCTACGCCGAAAGCCAGGGCAGCAAGAGTTGGCAGGATGCCGCTGCCGACAAAGGCAACCATCCCGTGGTCTACGTCACCTGGGATGATGCCGTGGCCTACTGTGACTGGGCCGGCAAGCGGCTGCCCACCGAAGAAGAGTGGGAAGTGGCCGCTCGTGGTGAGGATGGGCGGCTCTATCCCTGGGGGGATGAGTTCCCCGGTGATGAGGCCGTGGCCGAGTTTGGCAACTTGTACGAAACCGGGCTACGCAGCACCTTCCCGGTCGGGGCCTTTGAGCAGGGGGTCAGCCCCTTTGGGCTGTATGATGTGGCCGGCAACGTTCGGGAGTGGACGTCCAGCGCCTTCCTGCCCTACCCCGGCGCCGCCGCCGATGCCGACCCCTTCTTTGGTGAGGATAAGCGCGTCCACCGGGGTGGCGGCTGGTTCGACGGCCAGGATGGGGAAGTGGTCACCACCTACAACCGCAACGCCGGTCCCCCGGAGACCAGCGCCAACGATGATATTGGCTTCCGCTGTGCCCGCGATGGATCGTAACTCCTGACGTTTTCAAGCTATAGGTTTCTTGCACTCGGCTCTTTTGCAGAGCCGAGTGCTTTTTTATTCTTTGGATTTGTGCTATAACAGAACTCTGTCTGGATTAATGATGTCAAAGTAACCCAATGATCAACCACAAACTACCGCTCACCATCATACTTCTCGGCCTCCTCTGGCTCGGTCTGGCTGCCTGCCGAGCCACCGAACCGGCGGAGCGGGAGCCGCCGCCACTGCCGCCGCCGACACCGACGCTCTCCCTCATGCCCCCCATCCAGCCCGGCGATGGCACTGATCTGATCGACCGCTTGCTGGAGCGGGGTATTCTCCGGGTGGGGATTCGGGTCTGGCCGGAGGCCGATTTTTCGCCGCCGGCTTTTCGGGGGTACGCCGAGGGGACGCTGGGCACGCCGCTCAACGGCTTCGAGGTAGACGTGGCCCATCTGTTGGCCGACGGGCTGGGGCTGGAGTTGGCGCTGGTCGAGGCTTATCCGCCGGTCATTCTCAGCGGGGAGTGGCAGGGGCAGTGGGATGTGGCTCTGGCCTCTATCGTCCCCTTCGACCAGGTCCCGGCCGAGGCGATGCGCTTTTCGCAGCCTTACGCCTACGTGCCAATGGGCATCCTCGTCCCCATCGGCAACAGTTCTATCGAGACGGTGGAGCAACTGGCCGGGCGGCGGGTGGGGGTGCTGGAATACAGCGCCTACGAGCGGCTGTTGACCGAGGATGGGGAGAGCTTGACGGTCTACGGCGACCCTCTGCTGCCGCCGCTGCCGGAGGAGATCCGGCCCGTGCCCCTCAGCAACCTGCAAGATTCGATTCGGGCAATGGGCGTGCCGACGCCCACCCTGGAGTTCGAGGCCCTCTTTGGGCCGGCCCCGGTTTTCCGCGAGGCCACCCGCAATCAGGCCGTCAAGTTAGCCCCCCAGGCTGAAAACCTCGGCCTCCAGCCCCAGGTGGTGGCGGCGATGCCCCAGGATGGCCTGGCCGTAGAACGCCTGATCGCCGAGATCAACACCGTCCTCGACCGGGCAGAGGGGCAGGGTTTCCTGGCCGAGCTTTATTTGCATTGGTATGGGCAGGATTTGAGCCAGCCTGGGGAATGATTGGTTTGAATTGGGTCGATTCTCAAAAATTTTACGTTATCTACACGGAG
>CAZWZZ010001281.1:0-1878 GCA_964638395.1 uncultured Caldilineaceae bacterium | reverse complement strand
GCTGTGGAACAGCCCGGCGGCCTGGAGCAAGCCCAGCAGCAGCAGCGGATAAAACTTGGCCTCGATGTCCCCTTGCCGGACATACGCATCCCGCCATTGCGTCAGCGCCTTGTTGAAACGGCTGGTTTCTCTCTCTTCCTGAGCCGCCCCTTTGACCGTCTCGATGCCGTCGATGGCTTCGGCCAGGGTGGCGTTGAGCTTGCCAAAATCGCGGCGCACTACTTCCGTGGCCGGCCGCAGGCTGGTCAAGTAATCCCACAGCAGATAGACATAAAAAACGACGTAGATGGCCGGTACCAGCAGCAGCCGGGCGTCGATGGTCGGCACTAAGATGAAGGGGGCGATGATGAAGTTGAGAGAGCCGATGACCAGATTGACGCCGGGGTTGAACAGCAGGTTGACCTCCCGAACGTCATTGGTGGCCCGGGCCATCAGATCGCCGGTCGATTGGCTGTCATGGAAGGACATACTTTTGCCGATCAGGCTGAGGTACAATTCATCCCGCGTATCCCGCTCGACCCGCTGGCCGACCACTTCGCTACAAAAGTTGCGGAGGAGCATCAACGCTCCCCGCGACAACTGGGAAATGACCAGGCCGATAGCCAGCCAGGCCAAAATGTTAAGGTGATTGTCGGGGGCCGGATCGCTGAAATTCCAGCCGAACAGGAAGCTAAAGAGATTGATCACCACATCGTTGAGGACCAGTTGCTTTTCGGTGATGAGATCGAAGCCCCAGCCGACGAATTTGGCTACATAGCCGGCCAGCATCGCATTGCCGAAAGCACCGATGAAGAGGCCGAACAAATAGATTTTGTGGCGCAGCGTATGGGACAAAATCCAACGAGCCGGACCGCTGCGGTTGGATTGCCACGATTTGTCAACTGAAAATTCAGCAATCGTTCTGGTTGTCATACTATGCTTCTAATGCCCGCTTCGCGCTATCCAATGTATTCCGCAGGAGCATAGCAATCGTCATTGGCCCCACCCCGCCGGGCACGGGGGTGATGGCTCCGGCGACCGCTTTGGCCTCATCGAAGGCGACATCGCCGACCAGACGGTAGCCTTTCTCCCGGCTGGCATCATCGACCGCGTTGACGCCGACGTCGATGATGACCGCGCCCGGTTTGATCCAATCGCCCCGCACCATTTCGGGCCGGCCCACGGCGGCGATCAAAATATCGGCCTCGCGGACGACGCCGGGTAAATCTTTGGTGCGGGAGTGGCAAATGGTCAGGGTGGCGTTGCGGTGTAGCAACAGCATAGCCACCGGCAGGCCAACGATGTTGCTCCGGCCCAGAACCACGGCCCGCTTGCCCTCGATCTCGACGCCGGAGCGGTCGAGGAGTTCGATGCAGCCTTTGGGGGTGCAGGGCACAAAGAGCGGGTCGCGCCGTTTCATCGACAGGCGACCAATGTTGAGCGGATGGAAGCCATCCACATCCTTCTCCAGGCTGATCGCCCCCAATACCTCTTCATCGTCGATATGATCCGGCAACGGCAGTTGCACCAGAATCCCGTGGACGTCAGGATTCCCGTTGAGCGTGCGAACCACCTCCAGCAGATCGGCCTGGCTGATATCCGCCGGCAGGTCGTGCCCCAAGGAGGTGATGCCCACTTCGACGCAGGCTTTCTTTTTCATACGGACATACGTTTGGGAGTCTCTGCGGCTGCCCACCAAAACCGTGGCCAACCCCGGAACCTGACCGTGAGCGGCCTGCATAGCTTCCACTTCCACCTTGATTTCGCCCCGAATGGCGGCAGCAATGGCTTTCCCATCAATAAGTTGTGCTGACATAGTTTCCCCTTTGAAAATAAGAAACGGCGCTTAAATAAATTACCCAGTTCAATGCTCGTGATAAAACGTAATGCGTAAAACGT
>CAZWZZ010001280.1:0-1881 GCA_964638395.1 uncultured Caldilineaceae bacterium | reverse complement strand
GTGGATGGCGGCACGTCGGTCTTCGGCCTGGTTGTCGAAGACCAAGACCTGGAAGTTATCGAACCGGTCTGGACGGAAATCTTCGATAGCTACACCTACGACCCTGACCTGGCCGCCGCGCTTTTAGCCGGGGAGGAGACGGGGGACGCCACCGACGAGACGGCTGTGACTGAGGAAGAGGCGGCCGCCGCCCCCCCAGCGGATGACGCCGCTGACTTCGACCCGGCCGGCGCGGTTCTGTTCGCCGATACATTTGACGACAACGCGACCGGCTGGCCCGAAGGCTCGGCCGAGGGCATCGGGGCTGCCGCTGTGGAGAATGGTCATTACGCGGTGACGATGGTGACCAAAGAGGACTCGCTGTTTGGCGGGACCTATATCAAGCAGAGGTTGCCGGGGCACACCTTCTCCGACTTCGTGTTGACGGTGGAGGCCACGCCCTCCGATGCCGTCGAGAATTACTCCTACGGCTTGGCCTTCCGCGAAGACCCAAAGACCGAGCATAGCTACGTCTTCGAGATCGGCAACGATCAGATGTACGCGCTGCAAACGTATGATGGCGAATGGGGGTTTGCGATAGACTGGACGACCAGTGAGGCCATTGTGGTCAACGGCGCCAACGAGATCACCATTCAAGCAGTGGGTGATGAACTGACCTTCTTCATCAATGGCACGCAAGTCGCCGCGATTACCGATAGCGCCTTCTCCGAGGGGGGCGTCGGCCTTGTGGTGGAACAGTGGTTGAGCGGTGGGGGTGAAGTGACCGTCCTCTTCGATAACCTGACGATCACCAGCCCGTAACCGGTAGCCCGCCCTGGCTCCGACGCTCTGCGTTGGAGCCACCCCGGACGCTCTGCGGCCTCAACCGGGGACGCCGGAGCGTCCGGGCTGGGTCACGAGGTCGGCACCTCGTGACCCGCTTCAAATTGTTCGCTTGGATTGTCAAATCCGAGCTAAGACGGGGATTGCCCAATCCCCGTTGAGGGAAAATTGGATGTACTAAAAGTACAAAAAAGGAGATTTACATTATGCGTACCGTAGTAACCTATTTGATGATCGTTATTCTGTTATCCCTGCTCGTCGCCTGTGGCGGCGAACCGGCCGCCGAGGTCGCCGAGACCGAGGCCCCGACCGAAGAAGCGGCCCCGGCCACCGAAGCGCCGACTGACACCCCGGAACCGGAACCGACCGATACGCCGGAACCGACGCCGACGGAGACGCCGGAACCGACGCCGACCGAGACGCCCACTCTCGAACCGACCGACACCCCTGCCTCCGAGAGCAGTTTGTTGCCTCTGGAGCCATTCGAGTCGGATGTGTTTTCGATGCTGGTCCCGGCTGAGTGGACGTTCGATGAAGAGACCGGTAGTTTTACCAAACCGGATGAAACCCATACGTTGGCAGCCATTTATGAAGGCCCGCCCTTCCTCTTGCTGGATGAGGATCCGGCCCAAGCCTTAGATAGGTTGATGGTTTTTTCATTTTCGTCTTACGAAGTCGTGGCCGAAGAAGAGCTAGAGGATGGCAGTATCTTCAAGTCCGCCAGCCTTGAAGATTTCTCCGGCCAGCCTATGCGCTTCGATGTTCTGGCCAAGTCAGAAGAAGGGATTGTCTTTGTGTTGTACTGGTCAACGCCGGCGGATGAGTATGAGGCCCTGCTGCCCACGTGGGAAGAAATCAGAGCCAGCTACACTATCGATGTGACAGCGGCACAGGCCGAGGTTGAGGCCCAGGCGACAGCCATGGCCGAGATGGATGCGATAATTGCCGAGTTCAACGACCAAATCGAGGCTGACCAGGAAGCCGAAGCCCAATCTTCTATTGAGCTGGAACGGGTGGAACACCCCAGTGGGGCCTTCTCTAGCCTGGTTCCTGTCGATG
>CAZWZZ010001279.1:0-1886 GCA_964638395.1 uncultured Caldilineaceae bacterium | reverse complement strand
GAAAAACCCTGCCACGGTCAATCTATTCTTCGACAACGATGCCCATGCTGCGGGCCGAGCCTTCGATTTGCTTGACGGCCCCTTCAATATCCACAGCATTAAGATCTTTCATCTTGGTTTCGGCAATATCACGCACCTGGGCTTTGGTGATGCGGCCTACTTTATCCCGATTAGGCTCACCAGACCCTCTATCTAAGCCGGCTGCCTTTTTCAAGAGGTCGCTGGCGGGCGGCGTTTTGGTTATAAAACTAAAGGTCTGATCCGTAAAAATGGTAATCTCAACGGGGATAATGGAACCCATCATCGGCTGTGTTCTGGCATTGTACTCTTTGCAGAAAGCCATGATGTTGATCTGGTGGGGACCTAACGCCGTACCCACCGGCGGCGCGGGGTTAGCCTTACCCGCCGGAATCTGCAATTTGACAACAGCTTTTACTTTCTTAGCCATACCAAATCCTTCCCAATTTGAGTCTGGAACAACACAGTAATTTCCTAATCTCTAAACAGGCTAAACCCGTTCTACTTGCAAGAAGTCAAGTTCAATGGGGGTTTCACGACCAAAGAAATTGACCAACACCCTGGCCCTGGCTCGATCCGGGTCGATTTCATCAACCGTACCGGTAAAGTCTTCAAAAGGCCCTTCCACAATTCGCACTTTTTGCCCCACTTTGAAGTTGACCTTGATCTTGGGCGCTTCCGCATCCATCCGCTTGAGAATTTTATCGACTTCCTCTTCACGGAGGGGGGTAGGTTTATTGCCGGAACCGACAAACCCGGTGACGCCTGGCGTGTTACGAACCACATACCAGGAGTCTTCATCGAGAAGCATCTCGACCAAGATATAGCCCGGAAAGACTCGACGCTCTATGGTGCGCCGGTTGCCATCCTTGAGTTCAACTTCCTCTTCGGTGGGAACAACGATCTGAAAGATTCTATCCTGCATGCCCATCGAGTCAATACGATGGCGCAAGTTTTTCTGAACCTTATTTTCATAACCCGAATAGCTATGCACCACATACCATTGTGTACCGTCGGGACGAGGCGGCTCTCCATCTTGTTCCGGTTCTTCTAACGCTTCATCCTCTTCATCCAATACTTCTTCGTCTAGATTTTCATCATCTGCCACCGACTCTGCGGCAACAGCATCATTGTCTAGAACTTCGTCAGCCATTGCTTCACATCCCTAAATAACAACTTATCTAAAGCTATTCCTGTTGACCGTTTACATAAAACGCAGCAGCTCCGGCAGCAAATAGAACAACGGCTGCAACAACCCAGATAAACTGGGTTGCAATCAGGCCGGTCGCAACCCGTTGGAAGATAAAGTCGAGCAGTCCCAGAAAGAGGGCCATAGCCACGGTGACGATGACAATGATCGTCGTTAAATTTCTCGTCTCTTCGCCGGTTGGCCAGGTCACTTTACGGAGTTCTGCCCGTGTTTCTTTGACATATTTAACAACCGCGTTTTCATCGCGTGAGGTACTGGTTGCTGAACTTGTTGATTTTGACTTCGCCACGTTGCTACATTCCTCTCGATACTACACTTACCCCCGGAACCCAGACTCTACTTCGTTTCACGATGCATTTTGTGGGCACGACAACGGGGACAGAATTTTTCCAACTCCAAACGATTTGGATCGTTCCGCCTATTTTTTTGCGATGTGTAATTTCGTTCACCACACTCCGTACAGGCCAGAGTGATAACCATTCGTATTGCTTTTTTTGCCATAATCTTAGTTAAAAAAGAGGGTAAAGGAGCGTATTCCCCTTCTACCCTCTGACTCCTTTCCGTAAAGCCAGATGTTATAGCTACTTATCCAGATTTACCGAAAAATTTATTCAAAGATTTTGGTGATGACACCGGCGCCGACTGTTCGACCACCCTC
>CAZWZZ010001278.1:0-1886 GCA_964638395.1 uncultured Caldilineaceae bacterium | reverse complement strand
CGATTTCAAAGCCATCCTCTTTTATCTGGGCTTTTTCCCGGCCTTTGTCGATTTGTCCACGATTTCGATTATGGACATCGGCCTCATCATCCTCATTACCACCATCGCCGTCGGCGGTATCAAGCTGGGCTACGCCTTCATCGGAGATCGAACCCGTCTGCTGTTTCGTAGCGGCGGACCAAAACGGCTCATCAACATCGCTGCCGGGACGGTGATGGTAGGGGTGGGCCTTTTTCTGCTGGTCAGAGCGTAAGGCATTTCCACGAGAGATTATACAATTATGTAAAGTAATGTTATAATTAATCAGGGTATGCGGTATGTGGATGGAGTAGGCGGCAGGCAGTTCCGCTGCTGCCTACTCCTTACCGCTCCCCACACGCCAGGAATTTTAGTGGCCATTCCCGGCCACTCGCCTGGCCAACTCCTCAAAACGAGCCAGCGTGACTCGAATGTCAGCCTCGGTGGTGCGGGGGTTGATGGTGCAGAGGCGCAGCACCGTCTGGCCCCGCAGCGTGGTGGAGACGACCATCGCCGTGCCGTCGGCCAGCATAGCCTCGACCAGGGCCTTGTTGAGCCGGTTCAATTCGGTCGGGGCAACCCCTGCCGGGGCGTAGCGGAAATTGATGACGGCCATCTGGGCCGGACTGACGATCTCCCAGTCAGGCATCTCTCGCAGTATAGCCTCAGCCATTTCGGCCAACTCAAAGCCCCATTCCAGAGCCTCGGCAAAAGCAGCCTGGCCGAAATGTTTCAACGACAGCCACAGCTTGAGCGCCCGGAAGCTGCGGGTCAACTGGATGCCGTAATCACAAAAATTGACCTCCTCGCCCTGGCCGGCCACATCGACCAGATATTCGGGTAGAATGTGGAAGGTCTCTTTGAGCCACTGCCGCTGTTTGACCAGAACGCAGGCGATTTCGTAGGGTTGGAAAAGCCATTTGTGAGGATCGAGCGACAGCGAATCGACCTGCTCCAGCCCGGCCAGCAACGTTTTGCCCCGCTGACAGAGCGCCGCCGCCGCGCCGTAAGCGCCATCAGCGTGCAGCCATAAATCTTCATCCTGGCAAAAGGCAGCCAATGCCGGCAACGGATCAATAGCCCCGGTGTTGGTCGTCCCGGCGTTGGCCACCACGCAGAAGGGAATGCGTCCCGCCGCTCGATCTGCGGCCACGGCTCGACGCAGGTGGGTCATATCCAGACGAAACCGATCATCACATGCCAGTTTTCGCAACTGATCCGGCTGAAACCCCAAGACGCGCAACCCCCGCTCGATGGAGGAGTGGGTCTGGTCGGAGTAGTAGACGACGGCCCCCTCGAGACGATCCGCCAGCTTGATGTGGCGGGCCGTGGCCAGTGCCGTGATGTTGGCCATCGAGCCGCCGCTGACGAACAGGCCGCCCGCCCCCTCCGGCAACCCACACGCCTGCCGCAACCAATCGACCGTGGTCAACTCCACCTGGGCCGGTCCCGAGGCTTCCAGCCACGTCCCGGCGAAGGGATTGAAGCCGGCCACCAACGCATCGGCCATCGCGCCGACGAAGTTGCTGGGGCTGGGCACAAAGGCAAAGAAGCGGGGATGGTCGAGCGGCCCGCTAAACGCAAACACGGCCTCTTCCAGGTGACGCAAGAGATCGTCGAGGGCCATCCCTTCCTGGGGCAGCGGTTCCGCCAGCAGCGCCTTGAGTTTTTCCGGGCTACCTCTGGGGGGCACAGCCGGTTGGTCAGGCAAATCTACCAACCGCTCGATGAGACGGTCAACAATATGATAGCCGAGGGAGCGCATTTCTTCAGTGGATAGGGTTAAATTTTTGTCAGACATTGTCCTCCATAGAGGGTAGCTCTGCACACCGTCGTGGATAGCGCAAAGCCAGTCCGTGACTGGCGTT
>CAZWZZ010001277.1:0-1889 GCA_964638395.1 uncultured Caldilineaceae bacterium | reverse complement strand
GTCAGCAGATGATGGCCGCTCTGCTCGATGGTTTTGACGTGCCGCTGCTGTTCCGAGTCGAGCGTAGTGTACTGTTGGAGAACCTGGGCATAACCCAACACCCCGTTCAGCGGCGTCCGTAGCTCGTGGCTCATATTGGCCAGAAAGACGCTTTTGGCCTTGTTGGCCGCCTCCGCTTCATCCCTGGCCCGGATCAACTCTAGCTCCAGTTGTTTGCGGGGGGTAATATCAATGGCCAACGTATCCCACACGATGCTGCCATCGGCCAGCTTTCGGGGTAAGCCCCGGCCATGCAGCCATTTAATCCGGCCATCCGGCAACAGAATCCGATGTTCCCGCTCCCAGAAACTCAACGTCTCCGCCGAGGCTTGCACCGAAGCCGCATACGCTTCCAGGTCATCCGGGTGAATCATCTGCCACAGAATGGACACATCCCCCAGCGCCGCCTCTTGAGAGACCTCATAGATATCCTCGACGCCCTCGCTTAAGAATAGCAACTCGTCGCTGCCATCAGGGTTGAGTTTGTAACGCAAGACCAAACCGGGCACGTTATTGGCAATCGTTCTAAATTTCTCCTCACCCTCCCGCAGGGCCTCCTCGGCCCGTTTCTGCTCGGTGATGTCCTGGGTCAGGGCAAGACCGCCGTAGATTTCACCCTGTTCATCAATCAAGGGCAGGGTTTGATGATAATAATGCTGCCCTTCGTAAGTAAAATCCGCTTTGACGTGTTTCCCGGCCAGCGCCCGTTGATAGGTTGGTATAAAAAAATCGCGCCGTTCCGGATCCATAATGTCGGGTAACCGTTTGCCTTCAATATCCTGGGGGGCTAACCGACCCCGCTCCATCAACGATCCTTCGGCAATCCAAAAGCGCATCTCCCGATCAAATAAAAAGACATCCATCTCCGGCAGATTGGTGACCAGCAGCCGGTATTGCGCCTCCCGCTTCCGCACTGCCTCTTCCGCCCGCTTCCGCTCGGTGATGTCTCGGACGACGCTGCCGATAATCAATTCATCATCGAGCCGCAGGGAAAACATCCGCGTCTGGAACGAGCGCCGCTCGCCGCTGGAGACATTCTTGATGTCATACTCATACAGCGCCCCATCGGCAGATTCCTGCCCACTTAAAAAAGCCCGCATCGCCGCTTCGATCTGCTCGACCTCCAGCAGATAGGGCGGCTGGGCCAGCCTGGCGTGAAGCTCCCAGGCCAACTGGCCCAGCGCCTCGGCCTGGGGGATGCCGGTGATTTCCGCCAGGGCCGAATTCCACTCGATGACGGCCCCGGTCTGGTCATACAGGACGAGGCCGTCGGCCGAATTTTCAACAATGGCTCGATACCGCTGTTCGCTCTGGCGTAGGGCCTCCTCCGCCTCCTTATAGAGTGAAATATCGGTCAACACAGCGTAGTATCCGACGACTTCACCATCGGCGTCGATGTCTGGGATCAAATAACCATCGATATGGCGACGGTTGTCGGGGCTGTAGGTGTAAAGCTCGTAGTAGCGCACAACGTCACCCTGTAAAACCCGCTCCAGGTGGGGACGGGCTTTGGCAAACGCCTCCGGACCAATAAAGTCCGGCAAACATTGGCCGATAATAGTTTCGGGTGAAATCTGGAAGATTTCCTGGTAGGTCTGGTTGACAAAGCGGTAGTAAAGCTCCTTATCGACATAAGCAATGAGCTGGGGCAGCCCATTGACAATGCGTTCAAACCGCTGTTCACTTTTTCGGAGCGCCGCCTGAAGCTGTTTCTGTTCGGTGATGTCCTGGTTGATAGCCACCGCCCCGACCGGCTGCCCCCGCTCATCCCGCAGCAGCGACACCGACGCCTCGACCCACAACTCCCGGCCATCCCGGTGGGTTTGGATGATCTCCCCCCGCCACTGCCC
>CAZWZZ010001276.1:0-1890 GCA_964638395.1 uncultured Caldilineaceae bacterium | reverse complement strand
CAGTAGACCGCAAGCGCACCCCCTTCGACAAGCTCAGGACACGGCTTCGATACAACCTCGATCCTCGGTTTACTCAGGATGCGGCAATCTACTGACACTTGCTATCAATATCCTTTAGACGGAGGTTATTATGTCTGACAAAATGACCGGGACGGTTAAATCATTTGACACGGCCAAAGGTTACGGTTATATTGAAGCTGGAAACGGTGAAGAAGTTTTCGTCCACTATCAAGACATCCTGGGAGATGGCTTGAAAAATCTATTGGTCGGTGATCGGGTTGAGTTTTTCACCCGGAACAAACCCAGTGGGCCGGTGGCTCTCGAAGTCACCCGCCTCTAGTTACCACAACATACCGTAGATTGAGCCAAAGCCCCGGACGAACCGGGGCTTTTTTTGGGTTATTATTGTTGGAGAGCGCCACGCTCTCACACGTTCAGCGTCGATTGCCTACGCTATCGACGCCGAGAATATACTTACAAAACCATAACGATTAAGGAGTGCAGTTACATGCCAAACAACTTGAAAATCATCCCCCTCGGGGGATTGGGTGAGATTGGGAAAAATATGACGGCCATCGAGTATGGCCGCAATGTGTTGATTATTGATGCCGGGGTTATGTTCCCCGAACATGATATGCTCGGTATCGATCTGGTCATTCCCGACTATACCCACTATTTGCAGGACAGAAAGGATTGGGTGCGCGGCATTGTCGTCACCCACGGTCACGAGGATCATATCGGGGCGCTGCCCTATTTATTGCAAGAGGTCGAGGCCCCGGTCTATGCCACCCGCTTGACTACCGGCCTGATCGAGGCCAAACTCCAGCGGCACGGCCTGGCCAGCTATGTCTCGCTGAACATCATCGAGCCGGGCGACCGGGAGTCGCTTGGCGGGCTATTTGAGGTGGAATTTTTTCACGTTTGCCACTCCATCCCCGACGCGGTTGGGATAGCGGTCCGCACTCCGGCCGGGCTGATTGTCCATACCGGCGATTTTAAGTTCGATTACACCCCCAGTTGGGGCGATCCGCCCGATTTTGGCGCATTGGCCCGCTTCGGGCAAGAGGGAACTCTGGCCCTGCTGTCCGACAGCACCAATGCCGACAATCCCGGCTTTACCCCATCGGAGAAAACCGTCGATGAGGGGCTGGACAAAGTCTTCCGCGAGGCCAAAGGGCGGATTATCGTTACCACCTTCGGCTCGCTGATTTCCCGCGTCCAGCAGATCATCAACGCAGCGGCCCGCCACAACCGGGTGGTCGTCGTCGATGGCCGCAGTCTGGAAGAGGCGGTCGAACGGACCAAAGAATTGGGCTATCTCGATGTGCCGCCCGGCGTTCTGGTCGATCTGAACAAGATCAAGGGCCGGCCGGATCATCAAATTGCGATTATCGCCACCGGCAGCCAGGGCGAACCGAGCGCCGCCATTGGGCGGATGGCTGATGGTCGGCATCGCCACATTACCATTAAAAAAGGGGATACGGTGGTCATGTCCTCGCGGGTCATCCCCGGCAACGAAGAGTTGGTTGGTCGGGCCATCAACAAACTGTTTGGGCAGGGCGCTCGAGTTATTTATGGCCGCTCGGACAACGTCCACGTTAGCGGCCACGCCAGCCAGGAAGAGCTGAAACTTCTGCTCAACCTGGTCCGGCCCCAATATTTCATCCCGGTTCACGGCGAACTGCGCCACCTCCATTCCCACGCCGCGTTGGCGAAGGCGCAAGGTATCCCTGAAGAGAATATTTTTGTCGTGGAAAACGGTACGGGGATCGAATTTGATGAGAAAGGGCCTCGCGTGCTGGAGCGTATCCCCGGCGGCTGGGTCTTCGTCGATGGCAGCGGCGTCGGCGATGTCGGGCCGGTGGTGTTACGGGACCGGGAAATTTTGTC
>CAZWZZ010001275.1:0-1893 GCA_964638395.1 uncultured Caldilineaceae bacterium | reverse complement strand
GGCCCACGCTGACCGGTTTCGAAGAGGTGGGCAAAGAGTTGGGCACAAAGTATGGCGCTCAATTTACGGTCGCTCGCCGGGCGGTTCTCAAGGCGCTCAAAAGCTTGCCCGCCGGGACGTGGCTTTCGACGGATGAACTGTTGGAGCAGGTGCAAATCGAAAATATTGATTTTCTGCTGCCCGAACATAGCCGGGTCGAAAGCCAACAGGGGGCAAATTACTATTACAGCCGTTATAGCAGCCCCTCTTTTTACGGAAAGCCGACCGATTTGCTCAAAATTTTTGAGCGGACAGAGAGGGGTTTCATCAACGCTTGTCTGGGTGATTTTCTATACCGCCTGGGCATTGTTGAGTTAGGCAGTAGCGCCGAAGCCGCGACACCCAGTTCAACCGAGGAACAGCTCAACTGGGACGCCTTCAAGCTAACCCCGCTGGGCCGGGTCGTTTTGGGCCAATCGGACGCGCTGCCGGAGCCACCGGCCCACAGCGGCAAACTGGTCATTCAGCCCAATTTCCAGATTATGGCCATTGGCCCGGTGGTCATAAACATTCTGGCCCGGCTGGATTTGTTCGCCGACCGGGAACAGGCTGACCGGGGCGTGTTTCAATACCGCCTCTCCAAAGAGTCGGTCTATCAGGCTCAACAATTGGGCTGGCCGGTGGCCGACATTATCAAATTTTTGGAGCAGGTGGCCGAGACGGATTTGCCCCAAAATATCCATCGCTCCCTGGAGGAGTGGGCCGGTCACCACGAACGGATTGTGTTCCGCAGCGGGGTTAGCCTGCTGCAAACGGCTAACGCCGACTTGCTCCAACGTCTGCTGGCCGACTCCCCTGCCAGCCCGCACCTGGCCCGTCCCGTCGCCGAGGATGTGGCCCTCATCAAAAACCAACGGCAGAAGCCGTTGGTCAAGTCCCTGATTGACCAAGCGTTGCTCCCGGCCATTAGCGGGGCCGATCCCGCCGCCGCCGACCAGAGCGTTATCATCCGGGCCGATGGTCTCATTGAGCCGGTTCACGCCGTGCCCAGCCTACATCTGCGGGGGCGGCTGACCCAGGTCGCCACAGAGACCGACCGGGGTTGGCAATTGACGGCCACCTCGGTCGGCCGCAACGGTGGTAACCGCGACCGGGTCAACCAGTTGTTAAGAGAGTTGAGCAAACTGCATCGCGGCCAGTTGCCGGAGCCATTGATGTCTCAGATTAAAACCTGGGGCGGCTACTACGGCCAGGCTGCCGCCGAAACCCTGACCCTCATTGAGTTCAACGACCCCCTGGCCTTGCAAGAATTGAGCCAAGACCCCACCCTGCAAGCCGATTTGACCCCATTCCCCGCCGGTGAGCGTGCCCTGGCCATCATCCCGACCCACCGCCTGGCCGAGATCAAAGACATCCTGGCCGGTTTTGGGGTAACGGTTCAGGAGGGCTTACCGGTGGATGCCGTTGCCGGGAGTTAGAGTTAGTAATTAGATATGAATTGTGAGTTGTTGATAAGCGGTAACTATTCACCCTCATGTCATTTCGAGCGACGTTAGGAGCGAGAAATCCACCAAAACCGTCGTTTGCAACCGACCATCTGGGGGATTTCTCGGCTTTCAGCCTCGAAATGACAGGCCTGAATAGTCACGATAAGCGATTATTTGTCGAGAGGGTAAACATTGCTATGACAAATCAAAAACCTGTCTCCCCGGATACCACGCTGGGAGATCGTCTGTTTGAGGCCCTGACTCAAGTGGAAATTGCCGGTTTACTGAATGTCATATTCGACGTTCTGTCACCTGATGGGCAACGTACCGCTCTGGATAAACTGCCGCCGGATACCCGGCAAACCGTTCAGCATGTTCTCTCGCCCCCACCGCCGCCCGGCGAAACAGAGACGCGCCCCGACCCGCC
>CAZWZZ010001274.1:0-1896 GCA_964638395.1 uncultured Caldilineaceae bacterium | reverse complement strand
TATCATCGCTACGATTGTCCACACGGCCTATCACCTCGGCGAGATTCGGCAGGCATTGTGTACGGTGAAGGCATAATGGCCGAAGCTCCGGAAAACGCCGTTCATCCGCTGTCTCGGGCCGAGTGGCGCACCTGGTTGCTGGAGAACCACACCCGCCCGGAAGGTATCTGGCTCATCACCTACAAAAAGGCCACGGGCAAGCCGCGCTTTGATTATGACGAAGCCGTTGAAGAGGCGCTCTGCTTTGGCTGGATCGATAGCAAGCCCAACAAGCTGGATGAGGCGCGCTCTATGCTCTGGTTCGCCCCACGCAAAGCGAAAACGGGCTGGTCCAGGCTCAACAAGCAGCGCGTCGAGCGAATGATAGCCGCCGGCAAAATGCACCCGACCGGACTGGCCAAAATCGAAGCTGCTAAAGCGGATGGCTCCTGGTCTGCCCTGGACGCCATTGAGGCGTTGGAGATTCCGCCTGATCTGGCCGAAGCATTTGCCGCTTACCCCCATGCGGCAGACAATTTTGAAGCCTTCCCCCGCTCGGCCAAGCGGGGCATCTTGGAATGGATTGCCACCGCCAAACGGGCTGAAACGAGAGCCAAGCGCGTTGATGAAACCGCCCGTCTGGCGGCTCAAAATATTCGCGCTAACCAATGGCGAAAATAAGTATCAGTACATCCAAATTTGTAGGCAGGACATCCCTATGCCGTTGCAGGCAGGCATAGGGATGTCAGAGCATAAAGTCATAAAGGCAAAGACAGCAATGCAAAGCGCAAAAGAGCTGGAAGCAAAACAACGTGAAGAACTGCTCAAGGCCTTGAAAGCCCGTTTTGAGAACAACATGAACCGCCATCAAGGTCTTGAATGGGCTAAAGTAGAGGCCAAGCTGGAGGCTAATCCTGAAAAACTGTGGTCGCTTAATGAAATGGAAAGAACCGGCGGTGAACCGGATGTTGTGGGTTATGATGAAAAGACGAGTGAATACATTTTTTATGATTGTTCAGCGGAAAGCCCTAAAGGCCGAAGAAGTGTTTGTTACGACCGTGAAGGGCAGGAGTCAAGGAAAAAACATAAACCAGAAAATAACGCGATTGATATGGCGGCGGCTATGGGTATTGAGCTTTTAACGGAAGAACAATATCGGGCGTTGCAGCAACTTGGAAATTTCGATTTGAAAACGTCTAGCTGGGTAAAAACACCACCTGATATTAGAAAACTCGGCGGTGCCCTCTTCTGTGATCGTCGCTACGGCCATATCTTCCTGTATCACAACGGCGCCCCATCTTACTATGCCGCCAGGGGATTCCGTGGTTGGCTGAGGGTCTAAAATAATGAGGGTTTTCTGAGATTTTTGTGGTGAGGGCATCCCTATGCCCGCTATCGCATTGGGATGCGGTCGCTACCCCACAAAAGCTCATAGAGCCAATAACGAAAGAGAGGGAATGATGAGCAAAGTACGAGTCTTGGTTGGTACCCGCAAAGGGGGTTTTATTCTAACGTCGGATGAGAAGCGTGAAGCGTGGGAGGTCAATGGCCCGCTCTTTGGCGGCTGGGAAATTTTCCACCTCAAAGGATCGCCGGTCGATCCGCAGCGGCTCTATGCTTCGCAATTCACCGGCTGGTTTGGGCAGTTAATCCAACGCTCCGACGATGGCGGCCAGACCTGGGAGCCGGTCGGCAATGAGTTCGTCTACGAAGGCGACCCCGGAACGCACCAATGGTATGACGGCACGCAGCATCCGTGGGAATTCAACCGGGTCTGGTATCTCCAACCCTCGCCAACCGACCCCGACACGGTTTACGCCGGGGCCGAAGATGCGGCTTTGTTCCGCTCCGGCGATGGCGGCCAGACGTGGCAGGAGTTGCCCGGCTTGCGGGAGGTCAAGGGCCACCTCTGGCAGC
>CAZWZZ010001273.1:0-1900 GCA_964638395.1 uncultured Caldilineaceae bacterium | reverse complement strand
CCGGTCTCAGGATCGAGGCCGACGGCGGGCCGGGGGTCGCCCAATTTGGCCAGAACGCGCCCCGCTTCGGCCCGCTCCAGCGGTTGGGAGAGGCGGGTCTCTGCCAAAACTTGCCTCAAGCGGGGGATGAGACGCTCCAAATACGCGGCCCCGTCATCCGGTCGATCCGCATCCTCATCCGCCTGGATCGCAGTCCGGCCCAGTTGGACGGCCATCTGCCCCGACCAGAGAACGGCCCGCCAGCCGCTCTCGCTGCCCGGTTCGCTCGGCGGGCAGAGGTGGTACGCCAGATCGAGCAGCCGCTCCGGGTCGCGCCGGTTGTAGAGCAACTCCTCGGCCCCCAACTGCCCGGCCAGATACCAATAATCGCCGGCCTTAACCCGCCGCCAAAATTCCCGCTCGACGGCCCGGCCGGAAACCATATGGCAACCGGCCAGATACTCCTGAAAAGTGCGGTGGGGGAAGGTGTAAAGCGGCGGTTTGTGGCCGCTCTCATCGCTGCCCCGCCCGACCAGCAGCCCGGCCCGCTGATCGACATAATCCAGAAATTGATCGGCCAACCCGACATCCCCGAAATAGGGGGGCTGTTCCAGCAAGCCCAGAATCTCCTGGCGGGACAAATCGGCTTCCGGCCCCCGCTGCCCTTGCAGGTGGTGGGCTTCGTAGGCCAGCCGTTCCAGCACGGCCCGCAGTTTCAAATCATCCAGCAAAACCGCCTGCAACCGCTCAGAAGCGACCCCGCCTTTCCGCTTTTGCCAGCGAGTCAGCAACACCTGAACGGCCAAATGGTAGAGACGAACCCGTTCCCGGGGCAGACCGACCTCCCGCTGGTGAACAATAGCCATCGTCGTCAGGAGCATCGGGTTGGCGGCCAACTCGTGGAGCGTCCGGTCCCGCACGGCCTGCTGCAAATCGTTCCGGTTCCGCTCGACCCCGGCCCGGTCAAAGCGGCCCAGGTTGCCCTGCGCTTCGTACCAGGCGGCGATGAAGCGGTTGATTTTTTGCTCGTCGAAGGGGGCCAACGTCTGGGCAGTGAAGCCGGGCAGAACGGTGGCCCCGCTGTAAGAACGTACCCGGCAGGTGACGATGAGATGGGCCACGGCCGGATAGATGTTTAGGACGGCCTGCACGGCCTGCCGCACCCGGTGGCGGGCCTGCGTGGCCACTTCATCCAGACCGTCAAAAATCAGCAACACCTGGCCGCTCCGCAAGACATCCTCCAGGCTATCCCCCAATTCGGCCACGCCCAACGCCTCGAAATCAGCCTGCCATTGCCCTCGCACCGCCTCGACCAGACGGCGATCCCGTTCATCGTCCGACAGATTGTGGCTCTCGACGGCGGTCAACCGGGTGGCCAGGTCACGCAACGTCGTCAACAATGGCCAGGTTTCGGTGGGCCAGCCGGGGAGCGCCTCCCGCTCACCCAACTGAGCCTGGGCCAGCCAGGCCGCCAGTTGGCGCACAAAGGTGCTTTTGCCGCTGCCGGGATCGCCCAACAAAGCCAGCCGGGAGGTCTGGGTGGCCGCTTCGAGGGCGGACAGCGGGTCCTCCTCCTGACGCGCCAACCACACCTCATCCCGTTTGGTCGCCCTGTCCGTCTCGCTTGATGACCGGTGGCTCAACGTATCCAGGGCAATGTACACATCGGCCAGACTGACCTCCTCCCCGGCCTCCTCGTCACCCCCCAGCGCCGCCAGCGGCAACACCTGGCAGCGTTGGGCCAGGCCGGTCAAATAGCGCTGCCGCAGTTGGTCGAAACGGGCCTGGGCCGTCTCCGGGCTGAGTTCCTGCCGTTCAATGTAGGTCGGATAGTCGCCGGTCAACACAGGCCCCCGGATTTCGTGCGCGGCCACGCTGCCTTTGCCCTGAGCCTCGATTTTAGTTTCCGACTGGTCAACCC
>CAZWZZ010001272.1:0-1901 GCA_964638395.1 uncultured Caldilineaceae bacterium | reverse complement strand
AGGTCGAACTGGAAACCTTCGAGCATCCCAGCGGCGCGTTCTCCGTGTCCGTCCCCGTCGAGGCCGCCAATTCATCCGTGGATGAGGCCAATATGGGGACGACGTTGAATACCCTGGCCGCCTACAATAGCGTACCTGGGGAGTCCCCACTGAGGCCCTTCTTTGTGGTCGTGGCCGGGGTGGACGCCAAAGCGGCGGACGAAAGCCTGGATGATTTCGATAGCCAGGGGATCATCAGGCTGATGTTTGGATCCGATTCGAATGTGGCGGAGACACTCAATGAGGAACGTCTCGATGATAACCGGTTACTGCTCGAATTAGCGGTCGACGACTCTAACTCCCCCCTTAACCGGGCTGAGGTATTGGTCGAGGATAGCGGCGACTCCCGGTTTGTGCTGTTTTTTACGACCAACAACTTCAGCGTCTTTGAATCCGCCTGGACGGAAATCTCCGAGAGTTACACCTTCGATCCCGACGGCGCAGCCGAGGCCCTGGCAGCGGCCGGCGCTGAGGCCGAAGCCGCCGCCGCAGCAGCCGCAGAAGAAGAGCAAGCGGCGGAGAGCAGCGGCGCGACCGGCCAGGCCGTGCCCTTGCAGCAGATCAATCATCCCAGCGGAACCTTTTCGGTGAAGGTTCCGGCCGATTTCGAAGCCACGCTCGATGACCCCGAATCGCTGGCCGGGGCGCCCCATAGCATCTCCTCCGGCTATTTTGGGGCCGAGGGTATCTTCTTCCTGATCGCCGGCGTTGGCCCCGCAGAGACCTTGTTCGAGGGGCAAAGTCTGGAGGAGCTGGCTGCAAACCCCGATGCCCTTCTCTCTCCGGGACAGACAGATGGGGTCGGATTGATCAACCAGAGCGAGCTGGCAGATGGCAGCCTGCTGCTTGAAATGGGGCAGCCGGAGAGGCAGGAGGGGAGCGACGGTACATTTCGGATGCACATGATCCTGGCCCAAAAAGAGGGGATGGGGTTCATGCTCCTCTTCTTTACCCCCAACTTCGAAGCGTTCGAGCCAACCTGGACCGAAATTCTCAACAGCTACAGCTTCACCCCGTAGGCCGTCTCGGCGAACTCACGGCCAGCGGAGGGGGTATTTCATTTCGGGACGAATGATGGGCAGCACCGATGTAATCGTCTCGCTGGAAGGGTGGAAGGTTGGAAGGCTGGAAGATTGGTTACGGGTCTGATAACCACCCATTCAAAATCAAGCTGAAATACTCCCACAGCGAAGCGGAACGGTATGAACCGGGCGGGGGGTCAGGCCACAGTGGCCTGGCCCCTCGCAACCAAATTAATGCCGGGGTGTGTAGTGTAGGGGCGAGGCCACTCGGTGTGGCGGCGCTTTTGGAAAGCGACCACCGTTCCGAGTGGCCTCGCCCCGACGCCGGATGTGGATTTTCACCAACGACTGCCCAACGCACTTGTGCCGCACAGGGGGATATATTGGAAGCAAGACAGCCGATCACCATTTCAAACCATAACACAGAAAGGAAAAAATTTATGTTTTCGCGCAGATATTTACACACCCTCTTTATCACCGTCAGTCTGGTCCTGCTGGCCGGGTTCTTTAGCCTGGCGCCACCGGCTCAGGCGCAGGAGCCGGGGTGGGAGTGGTCACACCCTACCCCGACAGGAAATAACCTTCGCGCTATTTGGGGCAGCAGTGCCACAAATATCTATGCCGTTGGTGACGATGGCACGATCATGCACTACGATGGCCAGAGGTGGCGACCTGTCAATCATGGCCTGGGTAAATTTAGAGATCTATATGACATCTGGGGTAGTAGTGCGACCGATATCTATGCTGTAGGTTCTAGTGGCACTATCTGGCATTATGACGGCCAAAGTTGGAACGACGTCGTTCATAGTCTAGGGGCTAACGATCTCACCGGAATATGGG
>CAZWZZ010001271.1:0-1901 GCA_964638395.1 uncultured Caldilineaceae bacterium | reverse complement strand
TGGGGGACATACTCCGAATTTGCTACGAATCTGCTCCAAAATTTTGGAATAAGAGGATCGTATGTTTGTGATTACTGATACTTTTAGCACGAAAGTCATGTGTTTAAGTGTGTTAAGAAAGGGTATAATCGTATAGAAATCGACAACCTCTCCACCACCGGACGCCCCCAACGCCTGAACAATCCCAAACTCTTACCCATCTGAGCCTGTTTATGTCTGTTGTGACACCTGGATTAAGCAGCAGGTAGTTACCCTGATGTCCCCCCTGGATATGATTGACGAGACCGCTCCCGAAAAATCTGTTGAGTTAAGCCGATAAGGATGAATGTGGCCAATCGATAAACTCGATCAATAAAATTTTTTGCATAAGATTTCGGAGGAGATCATGGTTCGATCAGCGCGAAAATTTGCGGATTTGCTCACAGAGGGCATCCATCGTATCAAGCTACGGGAATCCAAGACGGTTCAGATAGTTCAGGACGAGTTGGGGTATCTGTTAGGGCGAGAGGGGGGATCGGCCATTGAATATTGGCGCAAGGGGAATTTGCCGCCCTCTCTGGCTGACGTTGAGCAGTTGGCCCGCGAAATAGTGAGCCGAGGTAGTTTGGAGCGAGAATGGTTAGAAAAGTTTCTGCTCAGTTATGACCACCCTTACCCCGACCCGCTATGCGAGCAATTATTTTCCGCCTCGTCTCCAAAACAGCCCTGCCCCGCCCCGCCCCCGTTCGCCTCAAACGGTTCGCTTTCCAAAACGGAGGCACCGCTCACGGAATTCAACACCTTCATCACCGGTCTGCCGATTACCCATCCCCGCCATTTCTTCGGCCGCACTTATGAATTAAAACGCATCTTCGGCTTATGGAAGCGACTCCCGCTGCAAAATGTGGCGGTCATTGGCTTGCGGCGGAGTGGCAAGACCTCGCTGCTGCATTATCTCAAGCAGATTACCACCCTCTCGCCTGACCAGTTGCGCCCCGACCAGCAGACCCATTGGCTGCCAAAAGTCGGCTCGTATCAATGGATTATGGTCGATTTCCGCGACCCCCGGATGTGCCAGCGAGAGCGTCTACTGCCCTATTTGCTGACCGGTCTGGGTATGCCGGTTCCTGACCCTTGTGATCTCGAAACCTTTATGGAGACCGTCAGCCTTTATCTGCGGCAGCCCACCATTATCCTGATGGATGAAATTGGGACGGCCTTGTCCGCGCCGACGTTGGATATGGAGTTTTGGGGGAGTTTACGCTCGCTGGGGACGAACCTGACCGGGGGCACATTAGCCTTCCTGCTGACGGCCCACGAATCGCCGGCCTTTCTGGCCCAACAGCAGGGAAAACCCTCACCCTTTTTCAATATCTTTGGGCACACCTTCACCCTGGGACCGTTGACCGACTCTGAGGCCCGAGCCTTGTTGGATAGTTCGCCCCGCCCTTTCGATCCGGTGGATATCGACTGGATTCTGGCCCAAAGTGAGGGCTGGCCCTGTCGTCTGCAAGCCCTGGCTCATGCCCGCCTGACCGCGCTGGAGTTTGGCGAAACGGGGGATGGTTGGAAGCAGGAGGGGCTACGGCAGATGCCGCCCCATTGATTTAGTACATTGTAATTCGACAATGTCACATTCTTATGTTGAGTCTTTTGCCCCCATGATCCGCCTTTTCCTACCCCCGCACGGCGATGAACTCGCCGTGCTATCGAACAGCGCCCGATAAATCGGGCTAAACCAAAACCGGATTCATCCGGTGCTGTTTGATAGCCCGGAAATAATTTTCCGGGCGGGCAATGTGACATTGTCGAAGTAAATAAAGTAATTGTGCTTTTGTCACAGTTGCTGCGAGCGTAGCGAAGCAATCCCCCTGTGCGGGCCGAAGATTGCTTCGTCGCCGGTCACGGCCCAATCTCCAATC
>CAZWZZ010001270.1:0-1902 GCA_964638395.1 uncultured Caldilineaceae bacterium | reverse complement strand
CTCCACTCCGTTCCGCGCTACTCGGGATGCTATATCGCTTAACTTAATGACATTTGGCGCCCATTTAGTTTCAAAGTTTGAGGAAATGCCTGATTTCGATTAAACTCAGTACATCCAAAATTGGGAAGGCCGCACGCCTCCGTGCGGCGCTATTCGGTACGATGACGTGCCTCACTCTTCGCAAATCGAGTCGACGAAGACTGCAAATTAATGTTATAATTATCCAAATATCACCTTCGGGCTATCTGGAAGCGAGGATTAGGCATGGTTCTTGACAAACAGTTGCAAATTCTAACGATTGATGATGATGCGAATGCCCGCCTGCTCATCCGGCGTCAACTGGAACATACATTTAGCGACCCTGATATAGTCGAAATCTCAACGCTGGATGAGCTACAGCACGCGCTCCGGCATGACGGGTTTGATCTGGTCATCACCGATTACCAACTGAATTGGAGCGATGGCCTGACTATTCTCAAACATTGTAAAGAGCGGTGGCCCCACTGTCCGGTGATTATGTTTACGGCCACCGGCAGCGAGGAAATTGCGGTCGAGGCGATGAAGGCCGGCCTGGATGATTATATTCTGAAATCTCCCAAACATCTGCCCCGGCTTTCGACCTCAGCCCAGGCCGCGCTCGAGCGGTTTAAGCACCGGCAGGCGCTCGAAGCGGCCGAAAAGCGTTACCGCACTCTGTTCGATAAGGTGCCGGTGGGACTCTTTCGGGCCACGATTGAGGGGCAGATACTCGATGCCAATTTGACGTTGACCCATATGCTTGGCTATCCTAACACAGAAAGCCTGCTGACCAAGAATTTGACCGAGTTGTATGTCACCATCGAGGATTATAGATATTGGCGATTACTCCTGGCCCACCAGGGCGAAGCCAACAACAAAGAAATGCGGCTGCGCCGCCACAACGGCGACATCATCTGGGTGCGCAAGAGTGTCCGGGCTGTCTGGCGGGACTCCGAGGAGTTGCTCCTGTGTGAGGGAGTCGTCGAGGATATTACGGAGCGAAAGCAGACTGAAAGAGAGCTGGCGATAAGTCAGGCTCGCCAGCAGGCGATTTTTGAAAACACGCTGAATGGGATTATGGTGGTCGATGATGAACGGCGGCTGGTTGATGTCAATCCGGCGATGTGCAACCTGCTTGGTTATGAAAGGGCCGAGCTTTTGACGATGCATTCAGCTCAGATCACGCCCGATACAATCACAGAGGATGCCTACCAGGCGTGGTGCCACTTTCTGGAAGCCGGGCAGATGGAGGGTGAATTTTTTCTACAGCATAAAGACGGCTCACTAATCGAGACCGAGTACCGGGCGGTGGCCAACATTCTGCCTGGCTTACACCTGGCGGTTCACCGGGACATCCGCGAGCGGAAACGCTCTGAGGCGGCGCTACGGACATCGGAGGCCCGGCTGCGGGCCATCTTCAACAGTGGCCCCCAGGCCATCATCCTGATCGACCCGGATTATAAAATCCAGACGTTCAACCGATTAGCCTGGGACAACATCCGGAAAATTTTTGGTAAATCCATACAAAGGGGCGACTCTATCCATGATTATATACTGCCTAAAAACTTGGGCGTATTCAATAGAGATTTTCACTCGGCGTTGCAGGGAAAAACGGTCAAGCTGGAAAGACGATATTGGGGGCTAGACAATCAGGCCCATTGGTTTGAATTTATCTACAGTCCCGTTTTCGAGGGGGGAGAAGTAACCGGCGTGTGCCTCTCTTCGACGTCGATTGATGACCGGAAGCGGATGGAAGAGGCGCTGGTCAAAAGTGAAAAGCTGTACCGGGCCATCATTGAAGATCAAACGGAACTGATCTGTCGCTTTGCGGAGGAGGGCCAGTTGACCTTTGTCAATGAAGCTTACCACCGGTATTTTGGCGAG
>CAZWZZ010001269.1:0-1906 GCA_964638395.1 uncultured Caldilineaceae bacterium | reverse complement strand
ATACGGCTCTCCCTCTGCATGACAGCGGGTCAGGGGTTGAACCGGCAAGATATGGCCTCTGGTTCGGATTGCTTTTTTGGGCTTTGGCTATTCCAAACTGGCAATATCTGCAATTAATGTGGCGAAATTAGGCGCGGTAAAACTAATGCCCGGGGCCGGTTGGCGATTACGTTTGATATTGGGCGGCGTGTGATAGTGATGGGGAAAGGTACTGGCCAGGTCAGGATTTTCGGGGTGAGGTTGGGGGTCGTACCAACGAATCCGGTCATTGTCTCTGACAGCGGTGTAACTGTAATCGCTGATGCGGCCGGCCACAAAGTCGATGATCTCATTGATGCGTAGTTCGATACCATTGTGGAAGTAGAGGCTACCTCTGACAATGGCTGTCCCTCGGCTAATGGTATACAGGCGGAGGGAGGAAGAGATGATTTCCGGATAGGTTTGGGGCAGGGTATAGATCAGTTGCTCATAATCTGGGTGGGCGGGGAAACTCATCAGGTTATCCTGATCAGGCAGCGATGTCAATCAGGGGTTCTTCGGGAGACAGATGAATCGGATCATCTGACCCACGGCTGAGTTTGGCAATCCGTTCTTTGGAGAATTGGCTTAATAGCGCTTCGCGGTGTTGCTTGATCTTGTAAAACCCGGCCCATTCGCTGAAATCTTCCAGGTTTTCGCCATCATCCAGGCGGCCTTGGTTATAAAGTTCATAGAAGACATCTGAACTGAGCCAGTAGCGCTGCTCGAATCGACGCAGGGTTTGGTCGGCAGCCCGAAGATCATCCAAAATATCGCTGAGGGTTACTGTGGTCATAATGCGCTGTCCTTTCATTAGCCATTGGGGGTAATTAACGATTTCATTGTCAAAATTCCCGCAAGGCCACCCCCGGCTCATTCAACACCTCCATCAACTCGTCCCCCGTGGCTAAGACCAACACCCCCTGCCGGTTGGCATACTGCACCAAACTGGGGTCCACATACAGCGAGGCCAACGCCCCGATAATTTTCAACCCCGCATACTCCGGGAAGTAGGCTCTTGCCTCCGCCAACCGCTCGATCAGGCGATCCACATCGCCCGGTCTCAGCCGTGATTTGGTTTCGTTGAACAGGGCATACTGCCGACAACTGACAATGACATCATACTCCTGACTGCGACCCCGCTCGGTGGGGTGGGGACGAAGCACCCGCACCGCCATCGAGACCTCATCTCTACTGGGACAGGGCGTCACTTCGGTCAGGATACGAGGCAGGCTGGGAGCCACCAAATCTTCGGCCAAGGTTCCCAGTTTGTTGGCAATTTCCCCTTGCTGCTTGTTGAACTCCCGCCGCATGGCCTGGGTCTCGGCCTCGCTCTTTTCCCGCTGGCGTTCAAATTCGGCCCGCCACGCCTGTTGCTGGCGTTCAAATTCGGCCCGCCACTCTTGTCGATAGGCTTCCAACTCGGCATCCCGTCTCGCCCAATTCGCCCGTGTTTCTTCCTTAAACTCTCGCATTTCCCGCGATAAACGGGTTGTTTCTTGGGCCAACGCCGCCATTGCTTCTTCCAATTTAGTCATCCGTTGTTCTAAAACCACGTCAGCCATCCATCACCTCCTGGCGATCAAGGTTTCGTTATTATAGCACAGCCGCCGGGTGGCTCCAATATAAGAGCGGCGGGCGGTAAGCTGAGGATGTCGTCAATGGGCCGTCGTGCGATTTTCGCCGTAGAGCGGGGCCAAATCGGCCACCGTGCCGATAGCCACCAAATCCAAAAATTGGGCCGCGCCGGGACCAGCCCCGTTAAGGTCGCGGACTTGGGACAGATCGGAGGCAAGCAAGGCTTGGGCCACTTTGTAGGCCAACCCGACCCCAGCCAACTCTTCAAAGATGTAGCCACAATCGCCCTGCTTGGGGTTGATTGTGGCCA
>CAZWZZ010001268.1:0-1912 GCA_964638395.1 uncultured Caldilineaceae bacterium | reverse complement strand
ACCGAAAAATATAATTATGTCAACGATATGTTCGCCCGGATTGCCCACCGCTATGATCGCATGAACCGGATCATGACAGTGGGGCAGGATAGACGGTGGCGCAAATTGTTGGTTGAACAGGCGAATCTGCCGCCCGATGGCAAACTGCTCGATCTGGCCACCGGCACCGGAGACATCGCCTTCGAGGCCCTGCGGCAACACCCCCACCTCTCGCAGGTGGTCGGTGCGGATTTTACACTGCCGATGATGCGCGTCGGGCAGCAGCGCCCCGAAAATAACCGCCCGGCCCGGTCACCCCTTCTCTGGAGCGGAGCCGACGCCTTGCAACTCCCCTTTCCCGATGACCATTTCGATGCGGTGGTCAACGGCTTCTTGATGCGGAACGTCGTTGACATCGACACGGCCCTGGCGGAGCAGGTTCGGGTCTGTAAAACGGGGGGGCGGGTGTTGATCTTGGAAATTCCCCGCCCCGCCGACTCCCTCTGGGGGCGGATGTTTCGCTTTTATTTTCATAATATTGTGCCTGTTCTGGGCGGCTTGATTACCGGGCAGGGGGATGCCTACACCTATCTGCCCGCCTCCGCCGATGCCTTCTTGCGTCCCGATGAGTTACGAGTGACGATGGAGAAAGCCGGTCTGCACCGGGTCGGGTACACATTATTGATGTTCAATACCGTCGCTTTACACGTGGGGAGCAAATGAGCCCGGCCCGCGACTTCGACAAAGCCGGGGCCAGAGGCGTGCCCAGCCTGGTCTGGCGGGCCGGGCAGGATCGGCGGTTGGCGATGATCCGGGAAGCAGCCGGGCCGCGTCTGGCAGCCGGGCGGCGGGTGTTGGTCGATGGCTGTGGGGTGGGGATGTACGTGCGGGCGTTGCGCTCCCTGACGACCGAGGTGGTCGGTCTCGACATCGAGCCGGAGCGGGTGGCCCGGAGCGCCACCTATTCCCCCCTGGTCAACGTCGCCGCCGGGGAGCATTTGCCCTATCCGGCGGCCTACTTCGACCTCGTCTTGAGCCACGAAGTCATCGAGCATGTGCAGGATGATGCTCGGAGCGTCGCCGAGATGGTGCGCGTCCTGAAACCGGGTGGCCGCGCCATAATTTTCTGCCCCAACCGGCTCTACCCCTTTGAAACCCACGGTCACTATTGGCGGGGCCGGTATCACTTTGGCAACACGCCGCTTATCAATTATCTACCAGACCCGCTGCGGCAGCGCCTGGCCCCACACGTGCGGGCTTACACCCGCCAGGATTTACGACAGTTGGTGGCTGGTTTACCAGTACGGATTGTCAACCACACCCAAATTTATCCCGGCTACGATAACATCGTCGCCCGCCATCCGCTGTTTGGGCAAATTTTACGCCGGTTGACTTACGCTTTTGAGAAAAGCCCGCTTAGGCTGTTTGGCTTGTCTCATCTGTTGGTTATCGAGAAGCGATAGCCTAAGGGGGCATATTTTACAAACAACCGGTTTGATGCTATAGTATGACTTGGCCCACAAAAATAACTAAAAAGTATTTTAAGTGTAAAAAGTATTTCAAATGGCAAAAAAGCAAGACGGTTCTATGCTTGAGAGCAAAATCAGTGATACGATGCGGGACTATCTGGGTGAGATTTACCGGTTGGGACAAGGTAATGCCTGGGTCAGCACCACCGCCTTAGCCGAACGGCTCAACGTCTCCGGTCCGGCCACGGTGCGGATGGTGTACCGGATGCAAAAAGTTGGGTTGGTTGAGCATCAGCCTTACAAAGGGGTCAATCTGACCGAATATGGCCGGAAGGTGGCCCTGCTCAACATCCGGCGTCACCGCCTGGTAGAACGTTTTTTGGTCGATGTCCTCCAATTTCCCTGGTATGATGTTCACGCCGAAGCCGATGAATTGCACAAAGGCATCAACCAGCGCATCGAAG
>CAZWZZ010001267.1:0-1917 GCA_964638395.1 uncultured Caldilineaceae bacterium | reverse complement strand
GTTGTTGACGCGGGTCCAAGAAATTCGAGCCGTGGCCGAGACCCCCTCGGAACCGGCCCCGACCCAACCCGTCGAAACAACGACCCCGGCGGGCAAACCGCTCCAACATTATCTACTCTTCGGCTATCGCGGTCCCGATGATTGGGCCGAGTGGGATATGCTGGGGGCGATGGAGTTCATCGGCGTTTTTGCGCCGACTGTCGGCTTCTCCGCCGACCAGGCCAGGTTGGCCCAATATGTGACCATCGTCGGCGGGCCGGATGAAGTGTCCCCGTCCGTCGAGCAGGCGCTTCGGGAGGCCGGTAGCCAGGTGCAGCGCATTGTAGGGCGTACCGAGAAGGAAACCCGCCAAATGTTAAGCCAGATGGCCGCTGAGGGGCGGCGGGCATAGTTCTAATCGACATCCCGCCCCACCAAATCCTCGAAGGTCTCGCGCCGCTGCACGAGCCTGACCCGCTGCCCCTCAATAAAAACCACCGCCGGGCGAAGGGCGGCGTTATAGTTGCTGCCCATTGACAATTGGTAAGCCCCGGCCACCGGCACGGCCAGCACATCCCCCGGCTCGGCGACGGGTAATTCAACCGACTCAATCAAAATATCGCTCGACTCACAAAACGGCCCGGCAATGGCCACGCTGTCTGTTTCTGGCTCGGCGGCCCGATTGGCCAGGAGGGCGGTGTATGTGGCTTGGTAGAGAGCCGGGCGGGGATTGTCGGCCAGGCCGCCGTCGATGTTGACGAAGGTCCGGCCCGTGGCTAACTGTTTACGCCCGTTGACGCGGTAGAGGGCCACGCCTGCCTGGGCCACCAACGAGCGGCCCGGCTCCAGCACCAGGTCCGGCAGCGGCAACTGACGCTGACGACAGGCGTCGGCCACGGCTTGGGCCAGGTCGGTTACAAACGGCTCAACCGGCATCGGCGAGTCGGTGGGCTGGTAGGGCACGCCCCAACCGCCGCCGGGACACAAATTTTTCATTTTCCACCCACAATTTTCGTATAGCCATTTAGCTAAATCCAACACTTTCCCAACTGCTTCGGCCAACGGCCCGGCCTCGTGGAAATGGGAACCGAGGTGGAGATGTAGGCCGGTCAGCGTGAGCCATGAGGCAGAATCCGCCTCCTGAGTAGTGTCAGTGTATCGAAGCTGCCTCCTGAGCCTGTCGAAGGGGGCGTCGGGGTTTTGGTTGGTCAAGAGGGCGGCGGCGACCTGTCTGGCCTCATCGAGAGAAAAGCCGAACTTACTCCCGGCGGTGCCGGTCACGGTGTAGCGGTGGTGGGTTTCAACGGCCACATCGGGCGTGATCCGCAGCCACACACTGGCGGAGCGGTTCATCTCGGCGGCCAGGCGGGTCAGGCAGGCCAATTCGTCCCGGTTATCGACGACGATGTGGCCGATACCGGCGGCCAGCGCCTCCCGCAGGTCGAGTCGGCTTTTGCTGTTACCGTGGAGGTGTATTTGCGTAGGGTCTGCCCCGCCGTGCCGGGCGATGAACAACTCCCCGGCGGAGGCCACATCCAGGCCGACACCCGCCGTCGTCATCAGCCGAACGAGGGCGGGGCAGAGGAAGGCTTTACTGGCGTAGGTCAGGCGGGTGGGGCCAGGGTAGGCGGCCAGCCCCCGGCGATAGGCCGCGATCCGGTCGCGGATGGTGCCGGTGTCGTAAACGTACAGCGGTGTGCCGAACCGATCCGCTAAATCGACGGCCCGATGGGGACCGAAAGCCAGATGACCCTCGTCGTCGAGGGCGGCGTGGTGTGGAAAGAGCGAGAGTTTATTGGTGGTTGACATCAGCAGCCGTTATTTTTATAGTTGATTGGTATCCTCTACGATTTACCTGTTGGTGCGGGCTTGCCAGTATACGCCAAACGGTCGGTTAGACAAGTGTTACTGTCATTTCTTACGTTCAGGACTATGATG
>CAZWZZ010001266.1:0-1921 GCA_964638395.1 uncultured Caldilineaceae bacterium | reverse complement strand
AAGCATTAGGAGAGACACAATGTTAGAACTGATGGGTTTTACCAATAATTCGATTGTGTTCAAAGAAGCGCCGGTTGACTCGCTGTGGGCGACGCTTGAACCGGAAGCAACGCCGTGTGACCAACTGACCAGGGAGAAGGAGGAGATGACCATTTTGCAGGAGTTGGCCGCCAAAATAAATGGGGCGGTGGAGATGGACGAGATTGTGTGGACGCTCTACGACGGCATCGGGCCCCTGATTGACACGACCAATTTCGCCGTTGCTCTCTACAATAACCAAACCGACACCCTTCACGTCAAGCTGATGTTCGATCAGGGGCGTCGGATTAAACCCTTTACAATCAGGCAGGCCACCCGCCACAATCTCATCGGCCAGGTTCTCAGCGACCGGACGCCCCTGAACATTCCCGATCTCCACCGCCGACGGCCCAATCGTTCAGCCACCTCACGCTCCGATACGCGGTTGCTCTCTCTGGCTACGCTGCCGGAAAACAGCAATAATAATGATGATGATGATGAAGAAACGAGCGACACCGCTCGGGCCTGGCTGGGTGTGCCCATCATCAATGCTGATCTGTCGCCGCAGTCGGTGCAAGGCGTGCTGATGACCTGGAGCCACCAGCCCCACATCTTTGAAGATCATCATCTCGACCTGCTGACCGCCATCAGCCGCCACGCCGCCAACGCTCTGCGTAATGCCCGGATGTTTGCCGCCTGCCAACGGCGGGCCGATGAGTTGGCCATGTTCAAAGAGGTGGCCCACACGTTGACCGCTGTTCACCATCTCGATGAGGTGCTGGTAGCGATTATGGCCCAGGTGGAGCGGATGCTTGATGTGGAATTGGGGGCCTTGCTGCTGACCGACCCGGAGACGGGTGAACTGGTCTATCAGATGGGCTTGGGAGATAAAGCGCCGGTTGGGGAGCCGTTCCGTCTGGCTAAAGGACAGGGCATCGCCGGGCGTGTGGTTCAAAGCGGCAAACCAGTCGCACTGGGCCGGATGAGTCGCCGGACGCGCAACATTTTATGTGTACCGCTCAAGCTGCGGGAGCAAATCATCGGCGTTTTGGAAGTGCGGAATAAAAAGGAGGGTGACTTCAACGGCCACGATTTGATGCTGCTCACCTCATTGGCCTCCCACGCCGCCATCGCCATCGGCAACGCCCAACTGTACGAGAGCGTTCTGGCCGAGCGGGACCGGGTGTATGAAGCCGAGGAGCAGGCCCGCCGCAAATTAGCCCGTGATCTGCACGACGGCCCGACGCAACTGGTCGGGGGCATTGCGATGCGGCTGGAATTTTGCCAAAACGCGCTCCTGCGCCAGCCGGAGTTAGTCGGCCCCGAATTGGTTGAACTCAAAGATGAGGCCGAGCGGGTGGCTCACCAACTCCGCACCATGCTCTTTGAACTGCGGCCCCTGGTGTTGGAGACCGATGGCCTCGTCGCCGCCATCCGTGCCCTGTTCGAGAGTCGCCGGAAGACCGCCCGCACCACCAAATTGACGCTCGATCTGGACAGTCGCCGGCCCGACGGCGCCCTGTCCCGGCCGGATGAACAAGTCGAAGCGGCCCTCTTTGCTATCATCCAGGAAACGGTGACCAACGCGCTCAAACATGCCCAGGCCACCGAAATCAACGTGACTCTGCAAGAGACGGCGACTGACTTTGTGGCCATCATCACCGACGACGGCCAGGGCTTCGACCCCGACCGGGTTGTCGAAACGCGCCAGGAGGAGGTCCATTTGGGCATGGTCAACATTCGGGAGCGGGCCGAGTTGATCGGTGGGGAGTTGACGCTCAAAACAGCTCCCGGTCACGGAACCCGCATCACCGTCCGCGTCTCCAAATCGCAGGCCGAGCGGACCAAGAAGCGCCACACCACCGGCTCGTTGCAAGTCAGTCGGTAGCCTCAATAACCTCAT
>CAZWZZ010001265.1:0-1924 GCA_964638395.1 uncultured Caldilineaceae bacterium | reverse complement strand
TTTGGCCGGACAGGAGGCCACCTATCGAGCGGCCCTGCCGGCCATGGTCGCCGCGTTGGACCGGACCGACCTGGTAGCCCTGGTCGAAATGGCCCGGCTGCTGGCCGTAGTTCCCCGCGAACGGGGGCTGCTGCGCGGGCGGCGCTGTTGTCGCTAACGCCGGTTACGCAAGCCCGACCCCGGTCACCACATCCTGTTGAGCGGCGGCAGCTTGCCGGCAGCAGGAGGACGATTCGAGGCCAACCCGCACCCCTCGATACGGTTTCGCTACGCTCACCTACTCGGGCTGCTGCTAACTTAATGACATTGGCTAGGGATTCGCCTGGGCCGTGGTGACCCGGTGTAGTTGCCGCTCCCGGATCAGGCCGGCCACACCTAGCAGAAGGCCCAGCCCGACAAAAATGGCCACTGCCAAAAAGGTGTTCTCCAGGCCGTGAACCTGGGCGGCGAGAGGGGCGCTGGTGGCCCCGCCGGGCAAAATTTCGCCGGTGTGGTAGATGACAAAAGCAGCCCAGATCGCCCCGACCACGGCGATGCCGACCGTCTGGCCCAGGGTGCGGGTGATGGACAGCAGCCCGGAGGCGATGCCCAGCCGCTCTCTGGGGACCGACCCCATAATGGCGCTGTTGTTGGGTGATTGGAAGATGCCCATGCCCAACCCGACCGGCAGCAGCCGCAGAATATAGCCGAGCGTGTCGGTCTCGGCGGTCAGGGTACTCATACCGTAGTAACCGATGACGAGCGAGGCCAGGCCGATGATGGTGATGGGCCGGGAGCCGTACCGGTCTGATAGAGAACCGGCAATCGGGGCGGAGATGCCCAGCGCCACCGGCAGCACGGCCAGCAGAAAACCGACCCGGCTGGGACTGTAATCGAGGACATTCTCCAGATAGAAGGGGATCAGGATAAAGACCCCGGCGATGGCCACAAAGGTGATGAAGCCGGTCACCAGGTTGACGCTAAAGAGGATGTTGCGGAAGAGGCGCAGGTCGATCATCGGTTGCCGGGTGCGCCATTCGATAATCAGGAAGATCGCCAGGAAAATGAACCAGTTGACCAGGAGGGCCACAATCGGCGGCGCGCCGAAGCCGAGACGCTGGCCGAGCGTCAGGGCCAGCAGTAGCGACAGCAGGCTGACGCACAGGCTGGCCGCGCCCCAATAATCGAACTTCTGCCGCCCCGACGGTTTGAAATCGGGCACAAAACGCAGCGCCATCCAGGTGCCGACGATGCCGACAGGCAGGTTGACGAAGAAAATCCAGTGCCAGGACAAATGCTCGATCAACACCCCACCCAGCGTCGGGCCGACGACGACGCCGATGGAGACGCTGGTGCCGATGATGCCCAACGCCTTGCCCCGCTCGCTGGTCGGAAAGGCTTCGGTGACAATGGCGATGCCTAGCGCCAACATCATCGCCGCACCGATGGCTTGCAGGATGCGAAAGCCGATCAGCCAACCCACGCCCGGCGACAGCCCACACAACACCGACCCCCCCGTAAACACCACCAGCCCCCAGACATAGATCGACTTCTTGCCGATCATATCCCCCAGCCGGCCGATGCTCAAGAGCAGCGTCGTTTGGGTCAGCAGATAGGCCAACACCACCCACTGCACCGTAGCGAAGTCGGTCTGTAGCTCCTTGACCAGGGTGGGCAGGGCCACGTTGACGATGCTGCCGTCAATCGTGGCCAGGAAGATACTCATCGAGACCGCCGCCATGACGTACCATTTGTGGCCGTAATCAACTGTTTGTTCCATAAAAAAACCGCCTTTCTGTTGAGAGACGGTCTATTTTACTCTAAAAATAGTGAAAGGCGAATGAAACTGTCCACCTCACCCCTATTTTTATTCCTGTTACGAAACCTAGTCACATATCACTTTTGCAAACGACCACCTCATTTGACCACCCCCACCCGGACATAA
>CAZWZZ010001264.1:0-1925 GCA_964638395.1 uncultured Caldilineaceae bacterium | reverse complement strand
TGTTCATCGGGGCCTCAGAGTACTGGATTATGTTAAGTCCATTATAAACGATTTTGTACAAACCGTAAAATCAACCATCATCCCCTAAAATGGATGAACAATTGAAAAAATCTAAATCAATTGCAGACAACCAAACCTGCCCCGCCCTGTCAGCCCAAACCCTATCCCCCCTTGTTCAAGAAATGAGGTCAAGATTTAACCATCCGCAGTCAATGCCAAAACGGAGATTTAGGGACAAAACCTTTAGGGGCTGGCTCCACAATGAGAGTTGCTGAATTTGACATAAACCTCTTGCACTTTATGTCTACATAGTGTAGAATGGGACGGGAAATAAACTAAACGTGTGCAGCCGGTAACGAGCCGCTCCTTTGTGGCATACCGTGTGAGGAGGTCCCCTTGGACATAATTGATACCAGAATAGTTCTATTTTTATTCTTTGCCTTCTTGACCGGGGTTATCCTATTCTTACGTGAAGGCAGCATCGCCAGCATCAAGGACGTCGTTCAAATTTTGTTGGACTTTCTGTTAGTGCCGGTGGCGCTGTTGACCGTGGCTATCTTCGTCGGGGTCATTACCCGCAGTGATCCAACACCATTGATCCGGGAGGCTGGCTACCAGGTGGGGCTGCAACAACTGATTAATTTTGCCAATGCCGTTCCTGATAATCTTCAGGATGAACTGGCCGTGACCGATGTCAGGCGTATCGACACAGACAACGATGGCTTTTCGGAGTGGGTCGTTTTCTACCAGTTCGATTTACAGAATGGTCGCAGCCCCGTTCAGGCTATGGTCTACGATAACGACCGGGGCGATCCGCCGGTGATCTTTCCCTACGCGCTGCGTCCCCCCAACCGGGATTATCTGGGCGAAGGGTCAGCCTCCATCGAAATGAGCCGGGTCTTAGAGGAAGAAGATCAGGATCAGGTCATGGTCTGGGGGGGGGGCAACACGTCTCTGACGATCTTCAAGTTCGAGGACAATTCGGAAGTGTGGGATTTTCCGCGTGATGCCCCGCCGCGCTATCGGCCCATCGGCTTCTTCCGGGGGAACGGTGGCGTCCGTCTCGACAACGACACCAAAGATGTGACCGTTATCGACCGTAACGGTTTCGAGCGGAGCCAACTGGCCATCCGCTCCATCTATACCCTCAATCCGGCCACCAACACCTACCTTGACAGTTTCGACTCGACCAAACTGGCCGCGCCGGTCGTTTCGACCATTGATTTCTACCAACGGCCGCCGGCTAATATTCTAACCACCGATTTCCCGGAGAAGATCGTCCTGGCTTTTTATGCCTCCCTCTGCAACAGCCAAAACAACACCCTCTGCAACCGGGCCGATCTTGGCTGGGACCCCGCCGATTTTCTCACGGCGGATGCCCTGAATGAATTTCGGAACGGCAACGCCGCTTATTTTGGGCTGGACAGCCTGGGGGTGAATAATATTTCCGTCACCGACCTGCGCTATTTTCCCCAGTTGGAAACCGACCCGGATCTTTTAGTGACCGGCGGTGGCCGGGATGTGGTCACCGGCGAGCAGGGACAATTCAATCTGGTCGATATTACCTTTGTCACCGGTAACGGTCCCCTCGAAACGGTCCGCTATGAGATGCGTTTGATCGAAGGGCGCTGGAAGATGGTTCGGCGGGTCGAGATACAGGAAGCAACGCTGGGCGCTGCTCAGGAATTTCAATCACCGACCGAAACACCGCTGCCACCCCCGCCTACTTCGACGCCGGTTCCTCTGCCCACCGCCACCCCGTAGCCTGACTGCTCGCAGGCCCGGTCACAAAATCTACCACCGGGCTGTGGCGCTAAGCGTTGGTAGAAGAAGGCAACTGGGGTATCTTCTGTCAATCGGTTACCCCACTTAGGGCAGTTCCAAGATTTAAATGATCCCAAAGTTGGATGATGAGTCAGTGGTCA
>CAZWZZ010001263.1:0-1928 GCA_964638395.1 uncultured Caldilineaceae bacterium | reverse complement strand
CCGTGGGCTTCGGGATTGGCCCCATTCCAGCGCTCATCGACCGGCTCCGAAGCGGGTTGGTAGCGGGTATCGGAGGTCAAGCGGCAGCGTTTGATCGGCGAGTTATTGTCCAGCGCGCCGTGCAGGGTGTGCATGGTGAAACAGAGCATATCCCCGGCCTGAAAATCGGTACTCAGCCAGCGGCCCCCGAAACGCTCCTGGAGTTTGATGGGGTCGGTACTGAGCCAGGGAATCTTATCCCGGTCGGCATCTTTCTGGGCGTAAGTCCGCAGCAGATCATCCGCCTTGTGGCTGTCTTCCAGGACGATCAGCGCCCCTTCGATCTTGGGCACGTCCCCCAGTGGGATCCAACTGGTGAAGACCCGGTCGGTGCCCCGGTTCATATACGGGCCGTCGTAATGGAAACCGCAGCCTTCGCCGGGGCGGACGAAGCGGGGCCAGCGGAAATCGTAGGGATGCACCTTATCATCAAAAAAGCGCTCATAGAAGCCGATCAAATTCTTGTTGAGGACGACATTCTGGTAGGCCAGGCCGGTGCGGACGCTCTCGGTGAAAGCCCGCAGGTTGACTTTGTCGATGAAGGTGTTCTCCGAGTAAATGGCATCCATCACCGGATGGTTAATGCCGTCGATCTCGCCGACGGTGGCGTATTTCAACAAAATTTCGCGGCGAGCTTCCAGCACGGTCTCTCGGCCCAAAAGCCCCCGGAAGAAAAGATAGCCTTCATCCGCCATCCGGTCCCGCAACGCCGAAGCATTGTCGATGATGTCCATCGAGTCCCGCAACTCGCCAAATTTATCGGGGCTGGTATCCATTTTGATACCATTTGAGGTTAAGGTTGTCATTGATTGTTCTCCTTATATTTCCATCTACTGGCTATGCCACGAGCGGCATAGCTTGTTTTAACCCGCGCCGTTCTGCTTCAAAACGATACGGATCGTGCGCCACAGAATTTGCAAATCGTTCCGTATACTCGGCTGGCGGATATATTCCAAATCATATTCAACGAGCCGATCAAACGGCAGTTCGCTGCGCCCGTTGATCTGCGCCAAGCCTGTGATTCCGGGAAGAACCTGTAACCGCTCCGTGTGCCACTCATCGTAGGCGGCCACCTCCCAGGTCACGTGGGGGCGCGGGCCAACCAGGCTCATCTCGCCCTTGAGGACGTTGATAATTTGGGGCAGTTCATCCAGGCTCGTCTTCCGTAACAGTCGGCCCATACGAGTCACGACGTGGGACATCGGCGGCTTAAAATTTGTCTGCGTGTTCCTGATTTCCCCTCGAATGTACCCGGCCATGTAGTCTCGGTGGGGCTGATCGTCACAATTGTGGCTCATCGTTCGGAACTTGATGATGGTAAACGTCCGCCCTTTCCGACCGACACGAGTTTGAGTAAAAAAAATTGGGCCGGGGGTGTCAAGTTTGATCAGCAGGGCGATGAGAAGCGCAAGCGGGAGGACGACCGGTAAAGCCAGCAGACAGATGGCAATGTCGATGAGGCGTTTCGTCCGGGAATATCCCAGATCCAGCCACTCTACGTCGTTCAGGTCTACGGTCAGGCTCGGCAAACGCCGTGATATTTTCACGATTAGCGGCTCAGTTTTACTTTGCACATGGTAAAACAACCGAAAGGATCATTATCTTCATCATCAACCACAGCCTCCCGCTGCTTCTGAGGTATCAGTCGCAAAAAAGCATTGATAGATAGCCTGGGCCACATAGTCGTGGCCCTGCGGTGTGAAGTGGCCTAATCCGTCGGCGTAATACAAGGCTTTGATCTGCTCAACGGTCAGCCCCTCCTTTTGCATCGTTTGACCTAAGGGGAGAAATGGAATGTCCCGCTCCTGAGCGAACTCTTGCAAGGCACGCTCAGGGGCGAATAAATCATAAGGGCCGATCTCCGGCGACCAGTCGCGACCCTGATAGTC
>CAZWZZ010001262.1:0-1928 GCA_964638395.1 uncultured Caldilineaceae bacterium | reverse complement strand
ATAGCCACTCAACCTTGAGCCAGAAATTGGGGAGCATGACAGAATGGAGACGCCCTTCATCATCTACGGCCAGCGGTTGGTACTGTCCCCGGTCATTGAGCTGATAGAACGCTGCTTTTTCCTGATGCGGGTCAATCAGCCAATATTCACGAACGCCAGCGGCCTCATATTCGCCAAACTTTGTATGCCAGTCACGCTCTGCGCTTTCCGGGGAGACGATTTCGATGACCAGGTCGGCCGCTTCGGATAGATGGGAGGCGTGGATGATGTGCCGCCGTTCTTTCGTGACAAAGAGCAGGTCAGGTTCGCGCCCCCGGTTGATCTGGGACATTCGCATATTGAAGGGGGCCGGCCGAAGCCACCCCAAATCATACGTTTCGATGAATAAGCGCAAAATGGCGATAAGCCAACTGACCAAATCTTGATGTCTATCTGAAGCGGTCATAAGGTGGATAACCGCTCCCGCCACCCATTCGGCGTGAACATTGGGGTACTGTTCGAGAAATTCGTCATAGCTGATCTTTTTAGCCGTGTGGTGGATTTCTGATGTTTGAATCGTTTTTTCCATAAGCGTCCTCCAAAAGTGACTATGGGACGATCTCCAGCCCCATCTGCCGAAAATGATGATCGAAGGCAAAGATACGCCTGACTCCCAACCGTTGGGCGACAGCAAACGATGAACAATCGACGTAGCTCCAATCTTTATCATCATACCGCTCAAAAATTTCCCAGGTAGCTTGTTTATCGGCGTCGATCAGGATAAGGGGATAAAACGCTTGACTCGCCCGCAGATTGCGGCCAAAGGCAATAGCGTGGGCCGGGCCGAGACGGGCTTTGGTCAAGTTCATCGTTTCCAGAAAGACCCACTCGGTCAAGATTGGCTTGACCCGTCCGGCCAGCGTCTTGAAATACCGAACCGCCTGCTGATGATTGTCATCCCGGACATAGTTGAGGGCGTGTAGGGCGCTGGTGTCAATTAGCAGTGTACTCATCTGATGCCTCAGCTACTTTTTTGAGGGGCATTGACCCCTCAACGACGGTTTCCCGCTCGCCGTAGAGGTATGTATCGACGTTGCTGCTAACGTCTGTCGGCCCCTCAATTTCTTCGCCAACGCCAATCGTCGCCCAAATCGGATCATCGGCAAGAATAGTTTGTTGGCGCGAAGCGATGATTTCGTCAAGCAAATCACGCAGTACAGCAGCCATGCTCTGGCCGGTGACGAAGGATTCTGATTTCAGAAATTCATACTGTGTTTCCGTCAGAGAAATTTGTAGACGGTGCATAATCTATCACCTCAATGTTGTTGTGTCAATTTTAACACAGCTACATTTTGATGTCAATATCTAATTTTTTTGATTTGATGTAAATTCTCTGTTGAATTCGATGTGATGTCATACCGGAAGGCAAATGGAAGAGGCACTGCTTACTTGTCCAACAAATCCAGCGTCTGGGCCACTACCATCACCTTTGGTAGTGGCTCTTGCCACAACCACTCGACCTTGAGCCAAAAACCGGACAAAACGGTTGAATGGAAACGGCCTTCCTCATCAAACGAAGCGAGTTGGTAATGCCCCAATCACTGACGAACGATCAACCCCTGCCCCTACGCCCAATCCCGCGCCCGCGCCACCGCCCGCTGCCAGCGAGCATAACCACTATCCCGCTGGTCGAGGGAGAGACGAGGCTCAAAGATGGTCTCAGCGCCGGGCAGGGGGGGTAAATCATCTAAGTTGGACCAGACGCCTGCGCCCACCCCGGCCAATAACGCCGCCGCCCGGGCTGACATCTCGGTGAAGGCGGGCCGGACGATGGGCATCCCGATCAGATCGGCCTGAATCTGGCAGGCTTCATCGCTGGCGGCGATGCCCCCACCGAGGCTGAGGCGCTCGATGGGGAGGCCGGTTTCCTGGGCGATGGTCTCCAAAAT
>CAZWZZ010001261.1:0-1928 GCA_964638395.1 uncultured Caldilineaceae bacterium | reverse complement strand
GGCAACCTTTTTGACCGGTCAGGATGAGTTCCTACGCTGTCCATTCTCCGAATTGCCGGGGGAGGCCCAGGCTTTTGTTTTGGGCTATCTGTGCCATCTCAGCGTGGATGAAGTCTCCAAACATATGTGGCGGCGGCCGACCTGGCAACGTTTTCATCACGTCCGGGCCACCTCGGCCTTTGCCGTGCTGGATGAGCTGGCCCGCAGCTTGACCGGCGATTACGAGGCCATTGCCGACGCCATCTGCCATATCGAGGTGGTCGATGTCCTGCGCCATATTTCGGTGGTCGATTTGCAGCGGATGCAGGCCGGGGTGTGTACCTTCGTCCGGGCCAAGAGTAGTGAGGCGGAATATTTGGCCCTGGTTGATCTCTTTGACAATCCCTCGCCTGAGGCGCGACAGGCCCACCGGGAGCGGTTTCGGCAAGAAATCGACATCGCCCGGCAGCAGGTGCAGTTTTTCAACCTAAATACGTTGGTCAGGGCCGGGGTGGCCCACAGCCGCCAACGGTTAGGGGATTTGATCGCGGGGCGTCGCCCGGAGCCGGGGTATCCGTTGCTTGAGCAGGAGTGATGCAGTTGGTAGCCTGAGTAACCTTCCGTCGCCACGCCCTTCGATACGCTTCGCTACTCAGGACGCTGCGCCTGTTCCTTGTTGAGATCAGGTGTCGATAACCTTCACCTGGCCAAAGGTACGCCGCAGAATACGCAGCGTATTCTCAGACAGATGGGCCTGGGCTGAGACGATGCAGCGGGCCTGTTTGTAGCCAGCCGCCCGCACCTCGTCGGTGTCGTTGCCGACCGCGACCGCAAACCGCTCCACCTCCTCATCCGTCACCTCAGCAATGCCCACCCCCTCAAAATCGAACGGCTTGGAGCGGGCAAACCAGTTGACCTGCATCTGTTTGTTCTGGGTGACCATTTCTTGGGTCATTTGATGGTCTAAGATGGCAAAAACCTGATCCGCCTCGATAAAGTCGTGGCTGTGGTGACACACCCGGCAGCCATAGTAGGTCACTCTGTCAAACAGGGTTAGTTGCACGGTGTGGGCGCTGTAACGGGCCAAACAGTGGGGGCACAGCACCCGCTCCGTCCGGTCGGCCAGGGTGCGCCGCGTTTCCCGGCCAATACCGTGCAGGAGGTGTATCGCCGTCTTGCGCAGAGCCGAGTCGCTGGTTACGCTGGCAATCTTACGCAGGACCAACGCGGCCTCGCCGCCGAGAGCCAACATTGTCAGGTGAGCGTCGGCCTGATCGGCGATGATGTCAAACAAAGCCTGTAAATAGTCGGGATCGGTTTGCAGCCCCCGCTGCTCACAATAGAGGGTTTGCCCGTTGTTGATCGTTTGCACCTGAACCTGTTGACCCCGCAGCGCCCCGCCTGTCAACTGTCCGACGACATCTTTGACCGTGGCCCCTGTCAGGAGATGCTGGCGCAGCATTTTTCCTGACAAATTGCGGTTGATGTCCAGTCGCAGGCGGGTGTAATCATAGTGGAATACAGTCTCTTCATCAACCTCGCTTACAACACCACGCTCAAAGGTGTCGAGTTTGAACGTATGCCCCCGGTATCGACCGGCCACATAAGGGCGTTGTGACCCGATGAAGCGGTACCGGCCCGGCACAAATTCCAGGTTGTGGGCAGCGGCGAAGCTCTGCCACGGGGCGAATTGTTTCGTCTGCTGCTCAAAGGTGTGGCGACCGGAAATGCGGACGAGCCATCCTAACCCGACCGCCAGCCCGACAAAGAGGATGAGGAAGCCCACAAACATCAAGGCCATAAAAACGAAGGTCATTATATTTTAACTCCTGCTTAACTTCTTAAGGTAGCATACCCTGGTCAAGTAAAATTTCAAGTCAGGTGAACATTCATATGGAACGAATTGCCCGTCCTCTATTTTGGATCATTGTGCTGATTATTTTGCTCAG
>CAZWZZ010001260.1:0-1931 GCA_964638395.1 uncultured Caldilineaceae bacterium | reverse complement strand
AGAACACGGATCGCCAGGATGGTTGGATTTGTTGATTGTAATCCGTTAATCCCAGTAATCCGTGTTCTTAAGCCCATGTTCAACATCATTTTGACCACTACAAAATCTTAAAATAAAGTGACAATTTGAACAAATACAGCCGATCAGGAGCGATTCAAACCGAAATCAAACGGCGCTATGTTACAATAGTTTTGAAATCAAAGCTATCTAATACCACCACCTCTCCTCATTGACGAAAACGGGGACTAGACGAAAAGGTTGATACTATGCAAGGGAAAAAATTCTTAGTCGTTGATGATGATGCCATTATGCGGCAACTGGTCAAACAAATTCTTATCCGCGCCGGTGGAGAAACCTACACGGCGCAAGATGGATTAGAAGGGTTGAAAAAATTTCAATCCTACCAGCCGGACTTGGTAATTCTGGACGTGACAATGCCCAGTATGAGTGGCTGGGAAGTGTGTCAGAATATTCGTCAAGACTCGAATGTGCCCATTATTATGCTGACGTCGTTGGGGCATGAGAAAGACATCCTCCGGGGTTTTGAACAGGGGGCGGATGATTATGTCACAAAACCTTTCAATAGCAACATTCTGCGGGCCAGAATCCAGGCCGTTTTACGCCGAGCCGAAACAGCTACAGAGGATAATAACGTAGACATCTACAGCGACGATTATTTGACGATTGACTCCAGCCACCGCCGGGTCTTGGTGGGTGGGAAGCCGGTCAAGTTAACCGCTACGGAACATCGGTTGTTGGCTTACCTGATGCAGCACGCCGGCCAAATTCTATCATTCCGCAAAATTTTGGATAATGTCTGGGGCCGTGAGTATCGGGAAAAAACGGATTATGTGCATGTTTACATATGGCATCTGCGCAAAAAGCTCGAAAAGAATCCAAAAACGCCCCGCTACCTCTTGACAGAGCATGGGGTCGGCTATCGTTTTGAGAAACTCAATCCCTGCCTCAAACAACAACCCATAGCCCACGGTGAATTGGCTGCTGCTTAACAAAGGGGTTTGATAATGTAGCTAATAAAAGTTTGTGAGCAGGCGGCCAATGGTCGCCTGTTCTGTTTGGTCAACTTTTGAGTCATCGTGATGATTCAAACCAGATTCAAACTAACTTTTGTTAAAATCTTTAAGAATGATAATCTACCATAACGTTTGTATGGATTCGGAGAGTGAGAGATGCACCCACGAGTGACTTATTTGTTGATACTCCTATTTCTAACGTCGGCTCTAACATTTTCGGCCTCGCCGAGCCAGGCGCAAAGTAGTGAGCCGGGATCATTTAGAATTATCGAGTCGACCGCCGAAGAACTGCTGGTAGAGGTAACGGTGCCGGACTTCGAGACCGAGATCGTAACTCACGATGGCGTCACCTATCAGCGTCTTGATATTGACGGCTGGGGGGTATGGGGGCAGCCGGGGCAGCCGGAACTGCCCGCTTTTGGCAAACTCGTCGGCATGCCCTGGCCCGGTGAGCCGGAGATTTCCGTCATCGAAATCGAGCAGGAAACGTTAACCGGCTATCGCCTCTATCCCCGCCCGGAGATGATTTTGGAGGAAACGGCGGAGGGGACGAACAGTGTCGAGCTGTTCACGCTCGATGCGGAGGTTTATGACACGGATGCCAATTATCCCGGTCCCTTGACCGCCGTCACCGACCGGGGCGCGATGCGGGAGCAACCCCTCTTCCGCTTGAACCTGTACCCCTTTCAATACAACCCCGTTCGCCAGGAGTTGACCGTGGCCCGCCGTATGCGGGTCTTGATTACCTTCCCCGACGCCCCACTCTCCGGGGCGACGGTGGAACCTACCACGCCGGCCTTCCGCAATGTTTTGGCCAATACCCTCCTCAACTACACAGCTCTGCCCCAATCCGCCCCCGCCGAGACCGACTCGCTGCAAGGCAGCGACATCGATGAC
>CAZWZZ010001259.1:0-1932 GCA_964638395.1 uncultured Caldilineaceae bacterium | reverse complement strand
CATTGTAGCCGATAATATCAAATTTCCTGATAGGTATTTTGTCATATTGCCAGGCTATGGAGCGACCGTTTCTTTGACGAACCGATTGGAGTCTTCCCCTTCTTTTGGCAGGGGCGGCAGATTGGAAACATCAGCCGGCTGTCTCGGCTTCAGGCGGCTGACCGCCAGCCGCAGCACCGTATACATCGCCTTATAGATTTCGCTCTGCGAGATTTTCGACTGGCCCCGCTCCCGGTTGGCAAAAATGATGGGGATTTCGCCGACGGTGTACCCTTTGCGCTGGCATTTGAAGATCATCTCCACTAAAAAGGAGTAGCCGTTGGAGAAAATCCGATCCAGGTCGATGGTGAGCAGCACCTCGCGGTGGTAGCAACGGAAGCCGGCCGTGCAATCATTCGCTTCCAGGCCGAGGATGGTGCGGGCAAAGGCATTCGCCCCCCAGCTCAGGAAACGGCGGCGCCAGCCCCAATTTTGGACGCCCCCCTGGGGAATGTAGCGGGAGCCGATGGTGATATGGTAATGGTTGGCCAGTTTGACCAGGGCCGGGAGATAGGCGGGATCGTGGGAGAAATCGGCATCCATCGTTATCAGCCGCTCGGCTCCTTCGGCCAGCCCCTTTTTGAACCCGGCGATATAAGCCGTACCCAACCCCAATTTACCCCGGCGATGGATCACGCTGATCCGCTGATTCTGCTCGGCCAGAGCGTCGGCCAGCGGCCCCGTGCCGTCCGGCGAGTTATCATCGACGATGATGACCCGCGCCCCAATCTCTAAGGCCAAAATCTGGCCGACCAAATCTTCGATATTCTCTTTTTCGTTGTAAGTCGGAATAATGACGCAAATATCCAAAACGAACTCCTACGGATCGTGGCGTGAATAGTAGAATAAAGGCTATCTTACCACAAAGCCACTTATCGGTCTATTCTATTTGAACCGGTGTCGGCTTAAAAAAACGGGGCGAAAAACATTTGACAAACTCTATCACTCCCCCCATAATCTACGCAGGATGACTACAACGATGAAGATAGGCTTTGTCGATTGAGCCGCACTGTATTCTGTAGCCGAGTAGTCTCAGGAGGCACCGATGTTAGAACAGGAAATCTTACCGGTTGAGGCGGCGACGGTGACCGCCCCGGCCAGCGAAAATCTACCGACGGAGGACGGCATACCCTTGGAATCCCCCTGGCATCGCGCTGAAATCAATCTGTTGATCGAATCGCTGCGTTACCATTGGCGGGAGCGCACCGATTATTACACCGGCGGCAATATGTTCGTTTATTACAGCACCCACCAGGTTCGCCATCGAGATTATCGCGGGCCGGATTTTTATGTGGTCAAAAATGTGGATGGCAGCTACGAGCGGGAGGCGTGGGTGGTCTGGGAAGAAGGCGGCCATTACCCCGACCTGATTATCGAACTGTTATCACCGAGTACCGCCGAGAGTGATAAGACGGTCAAAAAGGATTTATACGAACAGACCTTCCATACCCCGGAATATTACTGTTACGACCCCCAGACTCAGGCGTTGCTGGGCTGGCGGTTACAAACCAACCACTATGAGGCTATCCAGCCTGACGCCGCCGGTCGCCTGTGGAGCGACGTGTTGCAACTGTGGGTTGGCCCGTGGGAAGGGGAATTTCAAGGCCGGTCGGCGGTCTGGCTTCGCTTCTTCGATAAACAAGACCACCTGATCCCCCTCAGAGCCGAAGCCGAGGCCGCTCGCGCCGATCAAGAAGCCGCTGCTCGCCAGGCAGCCGAGGCCGAAGTGGCCCGCCTGCAAGAAGAAATAGCTCGCCTACGTGGCGAACAATCATAAGGACAGGACTGACGCACACCCCCCTTAATCCCCCCGAATCGGGGGAAAACTTGACTCCTTCCCCGCAGCGGGGGAGGTTGGGAGGGGGTTCGGTCAAGAAACTGCGTAAGTCCTGA
>CAZWZZ010001258.1:0-1933 GCA_964638395.1 uncultured Caldilineaceae bacterium | reverse complement strand
TCATAAATTGGCGCACATCCTCCCGGCTGGCAATGTGGAGCGTGCCCCGTAGCTCACCGTAGATTTCGTGTTCGACGATGACATCGACCACTTCGACGCCCACATCGACCAGGGCCAACAGTTCATCCTCCGTTTGTTCGGGCGTATGGCGCACGGCTACCACGGCCCGATACCCGGTGGGGCCGGGCCGGTGCAGATAATACCCCTGCGGACTGGCCAGAATTTCGTAGCCCGCCGCCCGCAACACGGCCATATCCTGCACGATCACCTGCCGGCTGACGTCAAATTGTTCGGCCAGGGTCGTGCCGGTCACCGGCTGATCGGCGTTGTTCAGATGTTGTAGAATCTGTTTGCGTCGGGTGTCTGTATTCATCGGGCCTTGATTTTATTTAACGGCGTTGGTCAGCCCAACCGGCACAGCCGCCGGTGGGGCGTGACGAACCGGTGGTATCGCATACCGCGTCGCCGGTTGGTCATCGAGGCGGTAATGGCAGCCGAGGCTCTCTTTGCGGGTCAGGGCGGCGGTAGTCACCAGCCGGGCCACCTGGGCCATATTCCGCAGCCCCACCAACGCATCCGTGGGTTGGCAGCGGCGGTAACATTGCTCGATCTGCCCCTGCAAATAACGCAGTTCGGCCAGGGCGACGGCCATGCCGCTGGTGTCGCGGACCAGGCCCACCTGCTGCCACATCACCTGCCGGATAGCCTGCCGCCACTGATCGAGCCGCTGCGGATCGGCCAGCGCCGTGCCGCCGGTTCTAAGCGATGCCACATCATCAAGATGTAGCGTGGCCCGCCGGTCGAGGCTCTGCTGTGTACGCAGGGCGGCTCGATAACCCCAAACCATGCCCTCCAGCAGCGAGGTGCTGGCCAGGCGGTTGGCCCCGTGGACGCCGGTGCGGGCCACTTCCCCCACCGCCAGCAGGCCCGGCACACTGGTTTGGCCCCAGGCATCGACCCAGACACCGCCGCAGGCATAATGGGCCGCCGGGGCGACCGGAATCGGCTCGGTTGAAATGTCGAGACCATACTTCTGGCAGGTGGCGTAGATGGTCGGGAAGCGCCGTTTGATCTCGGCGGCGGGCAGATAGGAACTCAAGTCGAGATAAACGCTCGGCTCCGCCTGCCCCTGCATTTCCTGATAAATACTGCGGGCCACAATATCACGCGGGGCCAAATCGCGCCATTCCGGGGCGTACTTCTCCATAAACGGCTGCCCGGTGCTGTCCACCAGTCGCGCTCCCGCCCCCCGCAACGCCTCGGAAATCAGAAAGGCCGGGGCCTGGGGCTGGTGCAGGGCGGTCGGATGGAACTGCACGAACTCCATATCGCTCAGTCGCGCCCCCAGACGGTGGGCCATCACCATCCCGTCCCCCCGCGCGCCGGGCGGATTGCTGGTCCGCCAGAAAATCTGGCCCAGACCGCCGGTGGCCAGGATGGTGGTTTTAGCCAAAACGGGCAGGATTTGCCCGCTGCTCCGATCCAGCAAATAAGCCCCCCCGCAGGCAGACGCAGCGGACGCGCCGTTACCATTCGAGCGAGCAGCCGGTTCCTCCCGCCGCAGCAGCTCCACAGCGGTAAAATCGGTCAACAACGTCACCTGGGGATGGCTTTGCAGCGACTCGACCAGCGAGGTAGCAATGGCTTTGCCGGTGGCATCGGCGGCGTGAATGATGCGGGCCAGCGAGTGCCCCCCCTCGCGGGCCAGCGACAAAGTTCCGCCGCCGTTCCGGTCAAAGGGCACACCGACCCGCTTGAGCAGGATGTCCCGCACCAGCGCCGGTCCCTGCCGGGCTAGAATATCAACGGCTTCCCGATTGCCGACCCCCGCCCCGGCCCGCAACACATCCTCGGCCAGCAAATCCGGGGAGTCCGTCTGCCCCTCATAAATGATGCCCCCCTGGGCGTAATAGGTGTTCGACTCCTGGGGCTG
>CAZWZZ010001257.1:0-1934 GCA_964638395.1 uncultured Caldilineaceae bacterium | reverse complement strand
GTGGAGGCCGGGCCGGGTCGGTATCAACTTGAGGTGGCCCTGTTCGATGCCGACAGCGAGGCCGAGTTGGGTCGTCACGTCCTGACGACGGTCGTGGTTGAAGAAAATCGGGAGTGAAACCCGTCCATAAAACGTGAAACGTGAAACGTAATGGATACAGCCGAGAAATTTACGTTTTACGTTTTACGTTTGAGGCAAAGTCTATCACCAAATGAAACGTCAACGAACTATCCTCCCCATTGCCCTCATTTTAGCCTTAGCCCTGCTGCTGATCGGCCTGCCCTGGTATCCGAGCCACCTGGTTGCCGCCGGTTTGCTGATGGGCCTGTTGCCCGGTCTGGCCCTGGTGACGGCGCTCTGGCCGTCGGCTGACAATCTCGATTTGAGCAGCCGGTTTCTGTTAGCCGTCGCCGCCAGCTACGGCCTGACCATCAGCCTGTTGCTCCTGTTAGCCTTCATCCAAATACCGCTCAATCAATTCTCGGTGGCCGGGAGCCTGGCCGGACTGACGCTCATCCTGACAACCATCGCCTGGCGACGCCAGCCACCCCGCTCCCCGACCCCCTATTCCCGCTCCCCGCTCCCCTTCACCCCCTGGCTCCTGCTCATCCTGCTCAGCGCCGCCTTCTTTCGCCTGACCAACGTCGGCTACTCCGACCATCAAGGGGATGAGGCCGATATTCTGCTGCGGGCCGTGTCGCTGGTGTATGGCGATGTGGATGCCCTGCTGACCCACTCCAAAGGACCGGGGGAAATTCTGCTGCTGACCGGCGTCGGAACCTTGACCGGGCAATTTGATGAGTTGACCGCCCGCGTCCTCTTTTCCATCGCCGGGACGGTCAGCATCGGCCTGATTTTCTGGCTCGGCTGCCGTCTGTTGAGCCTGCCGGTGGGGGTCATCGCCGGGCTGCTGGCGGCTATCGACGGCGTCTTCGTCTCCTACGCCCGCACCGCCCAATACCAGAGCGTCGTCCTGCTCCTGACCCTGGCCTCCATCGGCTGCTTCTACCAGTTTCAACAAACCCACGGCCAGGAGCGTCGCTGGCATTTCTTGGGAACCTTCCTCCTGGCCGCCTCTTTTCTGGTGCATTTTGAAACCGTCCTCCTGCTCCCCGTGGCGGCCTATCTCTCCATCGCTCACCGCCTGCCCGCTCTCGCTAAACCGCCATCTATTTCACGTTTTACGTTTTACGTTTTACGTTTTACGTTTTACGCCTTACGCCCCCTCTGGCCCTCCCTCCTCATCTTCATCAGCCTGACCGCCCTGTTCTACGTCCCTTTTTTCCTCCATCCCAAAGTGGGAGCCACCGGAACCTATTTAGAGAACCGCATCGGCGGCGGCGACCTCCCCCCCTTCAACAACCTGGCCCACTTCTTTTATTTTGAGTCGATGAAATACAATTCGATCTATTATATGGTTTTGTTCAACCTCTTATTGCTGGCAGCCTGCTTCCTGACCTGGATTAAAAGTGAGGAGCCAGCCCGCCCCCGTGCGGCAACGGACAGCACGGGGCGTGCCGTCCTCCTCCCCACGAATTTTATGCGCCCCCGCCTCTCCGTCCCCTTGCTCCTCTGCCTGGGCAGCCTGGGCAGTGGCTTGATGTTGAGCCTCGCTGAGTGGCCCAAACTGTCGGCTCTGTTGGTTGCCCTCGGCCTGGCCATTTTTTTTGTGTGGGTCACGGTTGCACCCAGCCTACCCCTCCCCCTGCGGACGCTCTGGCTGTGGATTGGGCCGCCTTTGTGGGGCTATGTTTTTCTGGTCAACCGCCCCGGCAAGCATCACTATATTTTTTTGGGGGCTTTGACGTTGCTTGTCGGTTGGGCGGGTGTCTATGTGTGGCGGTGGAGTCAGAGGAGAGTTGGCGTTGACTCTGGTATAGCCACCCCATCGGAGGGAACGGCGACTCTACCCCCTCCCAGCCTCCCCCTAATAG
>CAZWZZ010001256.1:0-1934 GCA_964638395.1 uncultured Caldilineaceae bacterium | reverse complement strand
GGGGGGCGGGCGACAAAACTGTAGGTTTCATTCCGTTTTTAGTATAGAAGTTTTACCACAGAGACATATAGAGACAATAGAGGGAAGGAACCACACTCTTGAAAACAACCGCAAAAATATTAGGCTTAGTTATCGCCTTGCTAATTATCACCGCTATACCGACCTGGGCCAGCCAGGGCGTGGGCAACAGCCCCTACACTGCCGATTTGTTGGTCAGCGGCCTGAACACGGGCGAGCTGGCCCCCGGCGAGGAGTATTGGTACGCCTACAGTCGCCTCGATTTGGGGGATGCCACCTACAACGCCGTCATCCTCAGCCTCAACTACGAGGCCGAGGGGCGGGCCATCTCCAGCCGGGTCAATTTCCAGGTGTTCGATTTTCCCCAGGTCGAAGCCTGGCTGAAAGATCGCAGCAGCCCGGTCGATAGCCTGGGCCTGGGCGTGGCCGCCAGTGCCGATTTCGATGTCAACACCGGCGAGCGGTTCTGGTCGGGTCCGGTGCAGACGGACAAGGTGTACTACGTCCGCATCTTCAACCTCTCCCCCAGCCCGGTCCAGTTCCGACTGACCGCCGTGGGCCAGACCAGCGCCCAAATCCAGGAGTTTGTGGCCGGGGACAGTCATCAGGAGGTCATCCCGGCGGCCATCAGCGTTCCCGGCCAGACCGAGACCAGGGAGACCGCCGCCGAAGTCGAGCCGGCGAGCGCCGCGCCGCCCGCCGCGCCAAACCGGTCGGTCGGCACGGATCTGCCGGTTGACATCGACAGCGACTCCCCGGCTTCCACCAGTTGGCTGCTGGCAGCCCAGGCCATCAACGGCCTGCCGCCGAACGAGGCCGCGGCCTGGCTGATGTCGGCGGCGATGTTGGGCTGGTTGCCGGCGGGCAATGGCTCCGGGGCGGCGGTTCCGACCAACCCCAACGCCGGGGTGGATGGCCTGGCCGGGGGCGGCGGGACCGGTGACGGCGGCAGCAATAATAATGAAGAAGCCGCCGTTCCAGCCGAACCGGTCGATCCCCACAAGGGGGAGAATATCTACCCCAACCAACCGGTGCAACTGTTGACCGGCGAGAACACCGGGCGCATGGCCCCCAAGACGGAGCAATGGTACACCTTTACCGCCGGGAACGTCGATGAAAAGGTCATCGAAAATTTCTCGCTGACGATGTTCTTCACCCCCGGCGAGCCGAATCTGTCCCGCGACGTGACCTTTGAGCTGTTTACCGCCGATCAATACCCGATCTGGGAGCGGGGCACGCCCGATCAGATGGAGCATTTTGGGGCCGGGTCGTGGGTCTCGCGGGATGGGGATTATGACACCGGCGAGCGGTTGTGGCACGGCACGGTGGTCGATGGCGGCATCTACTACGTCAAGCTGACCAACCAGACCAACAAATGGGTCGATTACCACCTCATCACCGGCGACATCTACAATATCGAGATGGGGCCACCGTTGGTCAACAGAGAAGAACCGGCCCGCCCCGAAAAAGCGCCAACCGGCAAAGATATTGGCTCCCCCTTGCCCATCGGCAAAGGGACCAAAGTGGATCGCCTGGCCGCCGAGTCTGAAATCTGGTTCCAGTTCGAGCATAAGGACTTCAAAAGTGACGAGGTCGAGTTCAACAATTATCTGATCGAGTTACAACACCGGCCCGGCCACGGCTACATCACCAATCACGTCAACTTCGAGATTTACCCCTACCAGGAGCAACACCTCTGGCGGCGGGGCGACACCGACCTGATCAAACCCCTCGGGTCCGGCAGCGATTTCGGCTACGACAAGGAGACCAGCACCCAGAGCTGGGTCTGGGACGGCCACCTCGTCTCTAACACCATCTACTTCATCCGCCTCCGCAACGGCTCGGTGCAGGCTATTGATTACGATTTGACGATCCGGCGGAAGTAAGTACAGCGTAAACAAAGTCTTATCAGGTTC
>CAZWZZ010001255.1:0-1935 GCA_964638395.1 uncultured Caldilineaceae bacterium | reverse complement strand
CCCTCGATACGCCTTTTCAAGGCTACTCGGGATGCGAACTGCGTAACTCCTATAAATAAAGGAAGAAGGAGATCATTTTGGCTTCAAGAAATAAACTCCTGCCGGTCTGGATGCAGACCAACGCCTGGCGGGAGATTTTTGCCCGCGTATTTGAGGGGCTGGCCATGCGGCCCAACGTTTCGCCGGAATGGTTGGTCAACCCGGCCACCAACCGCCGCCTCAAGCTGGATATGCTCTACCCCGACATCGGCGTGGCCGTTCGTTTCGAGGGCTTGCAGGGCAAGCAGCGGCGGCAGCGGCCCAGCCTGGAGGAGGAGGTTCAGCAACAGACCCGCGACGATGCCCGGGTTGAATTGTGCCGGGCTAACGGTGTCGAATTGATTGTCGTCAGCACCGAGGATGTCCTCCCCCAACCCGTTTTCCGGGGGATCGACCTGGCCTTGAGCCGGGCCGCCCAGCGGAGCGACCCGACATTGGTCAAACGCATCAAGCAGGCCAGGAGCAGGGCGGCCAAAATCGGTCGCCGCGTCCGCAGCCACGGCGATTTGAAGATGTACGTCGATTTGTGGGAAGACCGGCAATATAAAGAGAGCGAAACGGATTCCCAAACAGCATCGGCGGTGGCAGAGCCGGTCGAATTTAGCGAGGGCATGGAGGTCGAACACAGCGCCTTTGGGCCGGGGGTGGTGCTGGCCGTCTCGCCGAACAACGGCGATACGTTGCTGACGGTCGATTTCATCACCGCCGGGGAGAAGATGCTGATGGCCAGTTTGGTCGGGGGGAAGTTGGTGCCCCGGTAAGGAATAAACCATTGATAACTTGTGCTTTTGAAATCGTTGACTACTTCTACGCCAACGCCGTGGCCTTCGGCTGGATCGAGACGCGGCGGACGGCGGACAAACATCAGGGGGCGGTCATCTCGGTCGGCGGCGCAGCGGTCGAGTTGGGCATCCCCCTCGGCCGGCCCGCCGGAGGAGGCTGCCGGGCCAATCCTCTTTCTCTGCTCCCCCCTTCCGATTACGTCACCGGCGAGGTGATCATGGTCACCGGAGGGCGCTGACCTACATCACGATGTTCGCCTGATATTGGGACCACAACCAACGTAAAACGTATGGCATAAAACGTAAAAATTTGGTGCTACCAATCACTACGCTTGACGTTTTTCGTTTTACGGTTTAATGATGCAGCCCTGCTCCGTAGAAACTACGGAAGCAACTACAGGCTGACATTGGTATATTCTACGCTTCACAGCCCTAAACCCAACCGTTATAATGTTAAAAACGATCAAAGGTAACGGAGCCAAATAGTTCATCACAACGGAGGGCACGCATGCATCGCATCCTGATAATAGACGACGATCCTGATATGATTGACCTGGGTAGATTGATCCTGGAACGCAGTGGCGACTATAAGGTTCTGGCCGCCAATTCCGGGCGAGAAGGTCTGGACATTCTGGATCGTGACGACGACATCGATCTTATCTTATTGGATATTATGATGGTGGGGATGAATGGGTGGGAAGTTTTGGAGGCGCTCCGTTCCCATAGTCGATATTGCAAAATTCCGGTGTTGATGGTCACGGCCCATCATTACTTCGCCAAGGACAAGAATTTGCAACCGCAACCTACCTCGTCTGTCAATGGGTTTATCTTGAAACCATTTGTCGTCACCGATTTTTTGGCGAAAGTTAGGGATGCGGTTCGGTACAAACGGCTGCCCCTCTCAAAAACATCGATACCGAAAAAATTGGGGGTTACACCGGTAGGGTAACACCCGATTTCATTGACCGGACGTAACTATTCAGCAGCCTCCCCAAACGATCACTTTTCGCGGGGATTTGGGGATTAGGGGATAAATTCTTAGATAAAATCCCCAAATCTCCTAATCCCCGCTATGAAATCGCTGTTTTTAGGACAACGGCTGAATAGATACTCT